>NZ_CP120853.1:0-127500 GCF_042465725.1 Microcoleus anatoxicus
GTGGAAATTCCCCTCGAAAGTCTGTGGAATCAGATACTTGAACGTCTCCAGGTACAACTGAGCAGACCTAGTTTTGAGACGTGGATCAAAACAGCCAAAGCCGAACAACTCGAAAATAACTGTTTGATCGTCAGCACTCCCAACCCCTTTGCTCGCAATTGGTTGCAGAAATATTACGTCAAAATCATCGCCGATGCAGTCTACGACATTCTCGGCTATAAAGTAGACATTTACTTGACAATTGCTGGGGGGACTGAAACCGAAGGCCACGGCGGACAAGGACTGATTTGGCCATCTCCGATCGCCCCCGATGTCCCCGAAAGCCACTCCCTCCATCCCCCCAAACCCGCCAATCTCAACCCCAAATACCTATTTTCCCGTTTTGTGGTCGGTTCCAACAACCGCATGGCTCACGCAGCATCCCTCGCGGTAGCCGAGTCTCCGGGCCGAGAATTCAATCCCCTATTTTTGTGCGGCGGTGTCGGTTTGGGTAAAACTCATCTCATGCAGGCGATCGGTCATTATCGCTTAGAAATTGACCCTAACGCCAAGATTTTCTACGTTTCTACTGAAAAATTTACCAACGATTTAATTGCAGCCATTCGCAAAGATAGTATGCAAACTTTCCGCGATCATTATCGAGCAGCCGATGTTTTATTAGTAGATGATATTCAATTTATTGAAGGCAAAGAATACACTCAAGAAGAATTCTTTCACACTTTTAATACCTTGCATGAATCGGGAAACCAAGTAGTTTTAGCTTCCGATCGCCCACCGCAACAAATACCCCGTTTGCAAGAGCGTTTATGTTCCCGATTTTCCATGGGGTTAATTGCCGATATTCAGTTGCCCGACTTGGAAACACGCATGGCCATTTTGCAGAAAAAAGCCGAATATGAAAATATGCGGTTGCCGCGAGATGTGATAGAATATATTGCTTCTAGCTATACTTCCAATGTGCGCGAATTAGAAGGAGCTTTGATTCGGGCCGTAGCCTATCTTTCAATTACCGATTTACCGATGACTGTGGAAAATATAGCCCCGGTTTTGAATCCCCAAACTGAAAGTGTAGAAGCAAAGCCCGATGCGGTAATCGCAGTAGTTGCCGATTTTTTTGACATTTCTGTTGAAGATTTGAAAGGCAATTCTCGGAAGCGAGAAATTAGCTTTGCTCGTCAAATAGGTATGTATTTAATCCGGCAACACACAGGTTTGAGTTTGCCGAAAGTTGGTGAAGTTTTCGGGGGGAAAGACCATACCACTGTGCTTTATAGTTGTGATAAAATTGCTCAGTTGCGGAACACTGACCCGAATTTGTCTCAAACCTTGCGTCAATTGAGCGATCGTATTAACGCGATCAGCCGTAAAATTTGAGCAGAAGTTATTGGTTGTTGGTTATTTTTTAGATCCTGGTTGACTGGTTCTGGGTCTCCTATCCCCTCCCCTAACAACGTTCTTCCTTCTAATTAGCTGTGGAAAAACCTGTGGACAAAGAACCCTGAATTTGTGGAAAACATTAGTGTTTCCTTGTATAAAAATTCTGATCGCAGCAAGGGCGATCGACTATTTAGCAACTTTTCCACAAGTTTTCCACAGGGTATAATCAATAAAAAAGTAGATCCAGTAATCCTTTCGCATTTTTTTCCACAGTTTACACCGTGCGATCGACCAAAAAATTAACCAAAAAAATTAAAACCATTATCCCCACCTCCAGAAAAGCCAGCCCCAGCCCCAAGCTAAAAATCCTGGGGATTCCCCACCGACTTTCTGTGATAGGATTTGTTTCTATCTCAAATCCGGTTAATTAACCTTCATCTCGTCAGGAACTCAGGTCTAAAGACACTGAGCTTGCAAGAGAAATCGAAGCAAGCTATTCTGACCAGCCTCAGTCTTAACTGACTACGTTATTTGGGTCACGACACCGGGCGAATGCGAAGCTAGTTCCCTGCTCTGTCGTTTGCAATTAAACAGTTCTAAAGTCACTGGAACAGTGTTGCAAGCTTAACAAGCCCTTATAACTTTGGCGAAGCTAACATTACCCCGCAAGGGAGGCCCAACAAAGGCAACCATTATGCGTACAGGATTGCAAGGCTTGAGATGGTAATTGTCCCATTGAAAGTACATTACAAAAGTACACTCCCGTCAAACAATCCCTGGCGCGGTAATGGAAAAAAAGATTCACGGTGGTTAAAACCACCCACGTCGTTTCCCTCTCAGGTCTAAAGACTCTGAGTTTCCCACTTACCGTACCGAGCTTTTTTATGAAATTGGTTTGCACCCAAAGTGACCTCAACGCCAACCTCTCGTTGGTAAGCCGGGCCGTTCCCTCTCGCCCGACACATCCCGTACTAGCCAACGTGCTCTTAGTAGCGGATGAGGAAAATCAACGGGTTAGCTTGACAGCTTTCGATCTAAGTTTAGGCATCCGTACCAGCTTTCCAGCAGCAGTGACAGGTGGCGGAAGTTTTACCATACCCGCTAAATTACTCAACGACATTGTTTCCCGACTCCCAGATGGAGAGATTACTTTAGAAGACGAAGCAGGAGACACCGTAGCATATCTCACTTGCAGTTCTGGCAGCTACCAAGTCAGAGGTATGGGCCCAGAAGAATTCCCAGAATTGCCCGCCATTGAAGAAGGCACAATCCTCCATTTGCCCCCAGAAGCCTTAATTGAAGGACTCAAAGGAACTTTGTTTGCTACTAGCCCCGACGAAGCAAAACAGGTACTAGCAGGGGTGCATTTAAAGGTACTAAAAGATTGTCTAGAATTTGCAGCTACAGACGGCCACAGATTAGCAGTAGTTCAAACTGCGAATGACAAATCTGAAGGGGAAGAAGCAGAAAAAGAATTTGAGGTGACAGTTCCAGCTAAAGCCTTGCGGGAAGTAGAAAGAATGCTAGTCATGCGACAGTGGACTGAACCTGTCACCCTGCATTTTGAACAGGGTCAAGTTGTGTTTGAATGGGCAGACCAACGGTTGACAACTCGCACCTTGGAAGGGCAGTATCCAGCCTATCGCCAGTTAATTCCGCCTTCCTTTGAGAGGCAAATTACAATGGATAGGCGAGCTTTCTTATCCGCAGTAGAAAGAATAGCTGTTTTTGCCGACCAAAAAAATAATATTCTCAAATGCAGTATCGACTCCGTGAATCAGGAAATCACTTTGTCGGTAGATGCTAAAGATGTCGGTAGTGGCAAAGAGTCAATGCCCGCGCAAATTTCGGGAGACAGCATAGATATCGCCTTCAATGTCAAGTATTTAATTGACATTTTGAAAACGGCTCAATCCCCAGAAATTCAACTGCAATTAAATGGTGCTTTGGCCCCCGTAATTTTTCAGCCTTTGGGCGGAGTCAATGCTACTTTCTTGGTAATGCCTGTTCAGCTAAGAGCTTAAAAAGAGTCATTAGACATCTCCCATAATTCCTGTGGAACAGGCATCCTGCCTGTTGTTGACTATCTTTTTAGGAG
Organism: Microcoleus anatoxicus; assembly: GCF_042465725.1. Lineage (GTDB taxonomy): Bacteria > Cyanobacteriota > Cyanobacteriia > Cyanobacteriales > Microcoleaceae > Microcoleus > Microcoleus anatoxicus. The sequence goes on from NZ_CP120853.1 coordinate 3,476, forward strand.
ATGTCTATTAGTAGTCCTGGACGCAAAAAACCCGGTTTCTTCCAAAAAACGTCGATTTTTTCGACAAATATTCACGCAGAAACCGGGTTTTTGACCCCCCATGCGTAAGTCCTCATTAGTCAGCAGTCCTATCGTTTCTGGTTGCATCGTCAGGTGATTTAACCTTACTAGAACACTCTTGACACAGAGGGAGAAAATAGAGATTTTAATAATTCAGATGCTGCCGGATTTGATATCATTAGTCGTTAGTAATTTGCCACCAATAACCACTGACTTTTTGCTTCAAATAATTGGTAACAAAATCTCAAACTCCGTACCCGTACCGGGAGTAGAATGCAAATTCAACTTACCTTGGTGCTTCTCCGTTACAATTTGGTGAGTAATTGCCAATCCCAAGCCCGTACCTTTTCCGGCTGGTTTTGTAGTAAAAAATGTATCAAAAATGCGTCGCTGAATTTCTGCCGGAATACCAGGCCCGTTATCTGCGATTCTGAGCGCTATCCAACCAGGATTTTGATTCTTTTTCACTGCTTCTGAGTTCGGTTGACCGTTGAGACTTACTAAAGATAGGTGTTGGGAATTTTCCCGATCGCCTTTGACATAATTTTGAATTAATTCCGCACTCATGTAGTTGGTCTCAGAACTTTCTATGAACTCAGTTTGAATAGTAATAGTAGGTACAAAACCTGTTTTTCCTTTCAGTTCTTCCAAAGCATCCGTCGCGTTGCTGATGATATTCATAAATACCTGGCTCAACTGACCAGAATAGCACTTGACCAAGGGCAAATCTCCATAGTTTTTAACTACTTTAATCCCGTACTTAAGACGGTTTTTCATGATTAGTAGTGTGCTGTCAATACATTCATGGAGATTTGCTTCTTTGCGTTGGGTTTCATCCATATGAGAGAAGGTGTGGAGACTGGTGACAAGTTCGGTCAATCTCTGTGCGGAAACTTTCATACTTTTGAGAATTTCCGCCCAATCTTCTTCTAAAAAATCAAATTCTATGCGTTCTTTGATCTCCTCAATTTCTTCGTTGGTGCCGACAATCTTTTCATAGGCTGACAGCAAATCCATCAGGTCTTGGGAATATTTTGACAAAAATTCCAGATTTCCGGTGATGCAGGTTACAGGATTTCTAATTTCGTGGGCGACTCCAGCCACCATTTGTCCTAAACTGGCTAGTTTTTCAGTTTGAATTAATTGGGCTTGTGTTTGTTGTCGCAGCAATTTTGTTGCTAGTTCGTGAATGTTGGATTGGGCTACTAGCAATTCGTGGACGTCGAGTAAACAATAAGTTTGAGGCGATGTTTGAACTACGATGGGTTCATAAAGGAGCTCTTGCGATCGCTGTAAGGACTTTCTCGCTGCATCAACTATTAAAGTATCGCTAGAAAAAATTAAAGTTTCTGTTTCCGCAAATCGGTACAAAGCCCTGACAGGTCGCTTTAAAAATAATTCTCGCCCAAAGGGACGGCTGATAAATTCCAAAAATCTCCGGCGGGAAATCATGCCGGCAAATAGACCCATATCGGTTAAAATCACTCCTGGAAGCAGGGGATAAGCCTCCAACATCTGAGCAATTTTACTTCCCAAATCTGTAGCTTCTACCTGAAAATCATAAAGTGACAATTCTTGAAGAGTTGATTCCAAACGGAACTCTGCTATAGAATTATTTTGCATGAGTTGGGCTGGTATTTTGATGCAGGACGTATTCAACATAAATTCATCAGCACGAAGATAGAGGTTATATTTACAAGTAGACATTTAGCTGCGATCGCATAGCAAACCGCTTTTTAAATTTTCCCAAAAAAAAGCATAGCAGTATCAGCAATATATAGTATAAGCAATATAGAGGCATCCCGGCAGTTATGCTATATTTTATATTGAGTTTTGGCGGATTAACGATTAGTTCCCAAATTTAGGAACTTTTTAACCTGAATTTAAACTTTTAACCTGTGCTTAAAACTAATTGAAATTGCTATCCATAGTCTCTGGTTTAGAGAAGTCCTGAATACCAGCTAGCATTCCATAGCCAGAGATTTTTAACTGAATCTTAACTTGGCTGTGCGATCGGCTATGATTAATATCAAATCCGGGTTATTTACCCCATTTTTTGTCCCTCCCCCTCTCTCCCCATCTCCCTCTCTCCCCCTCTCCATGTCGATAAATAGGGGTTTTTAGCCAGTCTTTACTATGACGGGGGGTAGGCCCAAAATCGCAGTTTACAAGTAGGTGATGGATGGAACCCGCCCTGACAAATCAGTTAAATAATGCTTTCACCCTCTTTCTCAGCTTGTTAGTAGAGGCTATACCTTTTTTACTGCTGGGAGTTTTATTTTCCGGTGTGCTGCTGGGGTTTGTAGATGAACGCAAACTTATAGCCCGCATCCCCCGAAATCCACTGCTGGGGGCTTTAGCCGGTAGTTTAGTCGGGTTTTTGTTTCCGGTGTGCGAGTGCGGTAACGTGCCGGTGGCCCGCAGGTTGTTGATGCAAGGAGTACCCGCACCGGTGGCGATCGGCTTTTTACTCGCCGCACCGACAATCAATCCGATCGTGATTTGGGCGACTTGGACTGCTTTTCGGGATCAGCCAGAAATTGTGGTTTTACGGGTGGTATTTTCCCTAATCACTGCAACTATCATCGGCTGGGTGTTTAGTACCCAGAAAGACTTGCGGCCTCTGCTACAACCCGCGATCGCCCGCGCCCTTCCCCTACCAAAACCCGATTGCTCCGAAACACAGCTACTAACAGCCGAAACTCCTTCCCTGTTGCAGTCGGGGACATTTATGCTAGGTATGCCAGGGGGGGCAGTGCCGATCGAATCTTTGCGACAAGACAACTGGAAGCCCTTAGAAACAGGCAAAACTGAAAAAACCTCGAAACCTTCCTCCCTGTTCCACCGCCTTTCTAAAGAGCGTCTGGGCCTGCTGCTAGATAGTATGGTACAGGAGTTGCGCGAATTGGGAGGTGTGTTAGTCGTTGGTAGCGCGATCGCTGCGATCGTTCAAGTTGGCACCCCCCGCGAACTAATTCTCAACCTCGGCCAAAGCCCCGTTTCTTCGATTCTCGCCATGCTGTTATTAGCCACAGTCGTGTCGATTTGTTCTACGGTAGATGCCTTTTTTGCCTTGTCTTTCGCCGCCACATTTACCAGCGGTTCCCTCTTAGCTTTTCTGGTTTTTGGTCCGATGATTGACATCAAAGGCATCGGTTTAATGCTATCAATTTTTCGAGGTAGAGCCGTAATTTACTTAATGGTACTGGCGGCTCAGTTAACTTTTTTAATGACCCTCGCCGTCAATTTATATCTAGGTTAGCATCAGCAACATTTTTTTAAGTGTAACTTAATTAAAGAGCGATCGGGAGCAATGCTCAAATCTCAACTCTTCAATTTCCCATCTCAAATCAGACGTGATGATTCTTAAAAAATTCGGTCCTTGGCTAGATACCGTAGCTATCTTATCCTGGGGAATATTGCTCCTCAAATATTGGATCACTGGCAAATTAAGCATTTTGATTCACCCCAATTACTTTGGCTTGACTGTAGCCGGAGGCATTGGCTTAATCATCATTGGCGGTTATAAAATGTGGGAACTCATCAAACTGACTCGCAGCAACCAGAAATCTCGGACATCACCCACCATCAACTCTCCCAGAATCCCAAAAGTTGAACATATTACTTTATTTCCCCCCAGTTTTGGCAGTACCTTAATGTTGAGTGTCGCCTTAATCGGTTTAGTCACGACACCCCGTACCTTTACCAGTCAGACAGCATTAGAACGAGGCCTGACTGAATCCCTCCCCATCACCAGACTGCAACCCCAAGAATTTCGCAATACCACCAAACCAGAAAAGCGATCGCTCATCGAGTGGGTGCGCCTGTTAAATTTCAATCCAGAGCCTGACACATATATAGGTCAAAAAGTCAAGGTTCAAGGATTTGTAATTCACCCGCCCAAGGTATCAGAGCAATATATTTGGATCGGTCGTTTTATCATTACCTGCTGTGCCGCAGATGCCTATCCAGTCGGTTTGCCGGTAAAATTACCGATCGGTCAAAGCCGCACTGCATTTCCTCCAGACAGTTGGTTAGAAATAGAAGGAGAAGCCATCTCAGAAGAACTGCAAGGGAAACGCAAATTAACTATTCAGGCTGATTCCCTCAAATCAATTCCCGAACCAAAAAACCCTTATGATTATTAGACATCTCGCAAAAAGCCCGTGAAGAATATTAGCCTCCGTATCCTGCAAGAGTAATCCCTAGGACAATATTTCATTAGACATTCCCGTCATAAATCTGACAATTGGTGTAGACTGAGATAATTCACCTACCCAAACCCAATATGTCCACATATGTACCACCAAGAATCGCTATTCAACGACTTGGAGTATGTTCAAAAACACGCTTAGCGGTGGGAAAAAGAAGGGAAAATCAAAGCGTACCGAACGCCATCAGGACAACGACGCTACGACTGCGACTCAGTTGTCAATATTCCATCTACTAAACCAACCATCCTCTACGCCAGAGTTAGCAGTCGAAGTCAAAAAGCCGACCTTCTCCGACAGGCTGACTTTCTTCTGTCTCGCTACCCCGGATGTGAAATTATCCAAGACATCGGGAGTGGCCTCAATTTCAAAAGAAAAGGTCTTATTGCCCTACTGGAACAAATTTACACAGGTGACATCGGAATGGTTGTCGTTGCCTCAAAAGATAGATTGTGTCGATTCGGATTCGATATTATCTCATGGTTTGCGGAGCGGGGCGGGTGTAAGATTTTGGTTCTCAACAATAGTTCACTTAGTCCAGAACGCGAGATGGTTGAAGATATACTCGCCATTATCCACGGCGACCGTTGCCGATTGTACGGACTCAGGAAGTATAAAAAGCAAATCATTGAAGACTCTGACGTACCGGGTTTATCCAAAGGGGGAAACGAAAAAAGTCTGGATGCTGAGGATTCACGCTAACCGCAAGGTTTACAATAATGCGATTGCGTACTTGAATCAAAACCAAGGAAAGTTTACTTATTACACGGTGGACAAGAAAACCAATCAACCAGTTCTGAAGACCTCCGGTCAACAAGCGTTTCGCAGTTTTTGTAAAACATTAGGCTGCAAAATAATTCCCGAATGGTGCAAAGAATTAGGAATTGCTCACGGTTTAGATAACGCCCTTTTCGAGGCTTATACAGCTTGGAAGAAAACCGACAAACAGCCCGCTCAACTAGGTAAGGGGAAAAATGCAAAACCCAATCCTTTGGTCGGACTGAAGTTAGCTCGATTTAGGTCAATTCGCGATCAAAAACAGACTATTCAGTTCGACCCTGGTGATTATAAGAGTGGTCATTTAATGGCGAATGCTAGTAAAAACTTGGAAAAGCCTCTCTGGACTGGACAAGATTATTGCTTGATTAACTACGACAAAGCCGTAGAAGTTACTTACAACAAAGGGCGCTGGTTCGTAAATATGCCCGTAGAGATGGACATACCGGAGCCTAAAAACGGTGGAAAGACCATCGCGCTCGACCCCGGACTGCGCTGTTTTTTAACTGGATTTAATGGCAATTCTTTTACTGAATTTGGGAAGTACGATTTTGGGAAGATTGCTAGATTGTGCCAGCATTTGGATAAGATGCAGTCAAAACTTGGACGCTCGAAAGGCGGTAACTTTTCCCGGTTGCGCTATCGCCTGAGACAAGCAATCGAGAAAGTTAGAACTAGAATTAAGAATCTGCGGTCTGAAATCCACAAGCAAGTAGCAAGTTACTTAGCGCGGAATTACGATGTTATTTATTTGCCCACTTTTGAAACATCTCAAATGGTGGCAAGAGGTAGTCGCAAGCTTAATTCCAAGTCGGCGAGAGCGATGATGACTTGGGCATTTTATCAGTTCTCGCAAACTTTAGAACATCTCTGTAATCGTTATGGTTCGAGATTGGTGAGAGTAACGGAAGAATACACTTCCAAAACTTGTACAAAATGCGGTCATATTCATAGAAAGTTAGGTGGCTCTAAAACTTTTAGATGTCCCAACTGCGGTTATGAAATACCCCGCGATTTTAATGGCGCTTTGGGGATTTTCCTCAAAGCTTTGTGGGATACCACCATACTCTCAGATGTGTCTGATGAGTGTGCTATCTTCAGATTTTCACCGATTGTCGGGGATTGTCTGGATTAAAAGTATCAGTTGCCAATAGCAAATGCAGCAACTAGACTCATGATGAGAAGATAAGTTTAAAGTTTATGTCATCAGAAAAAAAACTAGCTATCAAAGGCGCAATCTGGACTATCATCAGCTATGGAGGCAGTCAAATTCTCCGATTTGGCAGTAACCTCATCCTGACACGGCTGCTTTTGCCAGAACTATTTGGTCTTGTCGGTCTTGCTTATGTTTTCATCGTAGGTGTCCACCTATTCTCAGATATCGGTCTGGGGCCAAGTATCATCCAGAACAAGCGTGGAGACGATCCAGAATTTATCAACACCGCTTGGACAATGCAAATTATTCGCAGCTTTTTTGTGTGGTTGTGTGTAATGTTAGTCACTTGGCCTGTGGCTACTTTTTACCAAAAACCAGATCTGCTGTGGTTGATTCCAGTGATCGGTATCAACACCCTGATCGGAGGTTTCAACTCCACTTCCATATTCAGCCTCAACCGCAAAATGGCAGTCAAGGAAGTAGTAATTTTTGAGTTTGGCACCCAAATAATTTCTACTACAGTGATGATTATCTGGGCTTTCTTAAATCCCAGCATCTGGGCGATCCTGGCTGGTGGTTTTAGTAGTACCTTAGTAGAGTTAATCTGGAGTCATTTGTTAATTCGCGATCGGCCTCACCGCTTCACTTGGGATCGAGAAGCAGTTAAAGAAATATTTTCTTATGGCAAATGGATATTTTTGTCTACACTTTTATTTTTTCTATGTTCTCAAGCCGATCGGCTCGTTCTAGGAAAAATATTTTCTTTGACAATGTTGGGCATTTATGGTATTGCTTTCACCCTCGGTGATATGCCACGTCAAGTGATTATCGCCATTGGTGGCAAGGTGATTTTTCCCTCTATTTCCATGCTAGCAGACTTGCCTCGCGAAGAATTGCGCGCCAAGATTCTTAAGAACCGCAACCTGATTCTGATCCCTCTAGCCATAGGTTTAGCATTTTTTGTCAGTTTTGGAGATCAAATAATTTTAATCCTGTACAGAAAAGAGTATATAGCAGCATCTTGGATGTTGCCTATTTTGGCTTTAGGAATTTGGCACACCACCCTCCACAATTTGATGAGTTCTTGTCTGTTAGCTATAGGCAAATCTCAGTACGGAGCTATTGGCAATTTTGCAACTTTCTTGAGCATAACTATTGGCATACCAGTCGGATATCATTTCCTGGGTTATTTAGGTGCTGTGATTGCTGTAGCTGTGGGCGATATTCCTACTTATTTAGTCATTACCTACGGTCTTTGGAAAGAAAAATTATTCTGTTTTTGGGAAGATTTTAAATTAACAGCATTGTTTTTAGGGATACTAGCAACTATACTGTTTTGTAGATATCATTTTGGTGGTGGTTTACCGATCGACCACCTGTTACCGACGGATCTATTACCAGGTAAACTATTTTAGTAAAACAACCGCAGAGAGTGTTAATTAAGTTTTTAAGTTTGGGCAGAAATTTAGATAGGCAAGAGGAGAGAAAGATTAGTGAGTATTTTAAATAAAAAAATTAATCTTTCCTCGTTGAATGTAGGGCTATTTAAACAGCCGATCGACCGCACGGCAATCATCTTGATGCTAGGACTGAGCCTGTTAATTGGACTGTTGCTGCTGTCGGGCGATCGCACAGCACCGCGAGTCCGAGAATTTACCTGGCAAAACCAACAAATCGGGGCGGCAGATACGGGATTTATCCTCACATTCTTTCGCCCCATGAATCACTCCAGCGTCGAAGAAAACTTAAAAATAGAACCACCTCTCCCCGGCAAATTTAGCTGGGCTGGAAGGCGCATGGCTTACACCCTCAAAAACCCCGCACCCTACGGCGTTACCTACACATTAAAACTCGCAGGAGCCACGGACAAATACGGAGGAGAAAACAACCAAAATCCAGGAAGGCAAATTCAACCATTTAGCGCTTCCTTTCGCAGTCGCGATCGAGCTTTTGCTTACATCGGCGTCAAAGGCGAAGCAGAAAGCAGATTAATGTTAGTCAATCTCTCCAGCACCGACCCGAAACCCATCCCCCTAACTCCCAAAGATTTAGTCGTCACCGATTTTAAACCCTATCCTAATAGCGATCGCATCTTATTCTTAGCAACAGATCGATCGCAAGTCAAAGCAGGCTCCACCCTCAGCCAAGAACTATTCACTGTTACCACCGGCCTCAATCCCCAATCGGGATCGGAAGTGTCACCACCGCAGCCAGCAGGTAGAATCGACAAACTATTAGATGCCAAAGATTATCAAAACCTCAAATTCGACCTCTCAGCCGACGGCAAAACCATAGTTATTGCCCGCGTCAACCGCCGTAATCCCGCAGATTTTAGTCCTTGGATTTTAGAAGAAAAAATGCCACCTCGACCCTTGGAAAATCAACAAGGTGGTGATTTTATGATTCGGCCAGACAACAAATCGATGGTAATATCTCAAAAACAAGGATTAGCCATCGTCCCCTTCAAACCCCAAGCAGAACCAGTAGAATTCTTGCCCAAATACGAACAAGTATTAGGCATGGCCCGCGACAACTCCGCCGCAGCCTATGTTAAATACAACACCGACTTTACCCGATCGCTTTTCATCTTAGACAACCAAGGCGTAGAACAAGAAATATTGCGAATTCCCGGCAGCATTATCACCATCCATTTCGACCCCCGCAAAGACAAAGACAATCAATTCCAGCGCCTATACTGCCTTTTATCCCAACGTCTGAAAACAGAAGACTACAAAGAACAACCTTTCATTGCCGCCATCGACCTCAAAAAAGAGGGAACTCGTCTGATAGGAAGCATCAAACCCCTGCTAATTTTACCCAACCAATTAGATACCCAAATCAGTTTATCTCCCGACGGACTGGCATTACTGTTTGACCAATCAGTCACATCAGCACAACCCTTAACACCAACCAGTCCTCGCAATGATAGCGGACAGTCGATCGCCAGCAGTCGCCTTTGGCTGCTACCCTTAATAGAAATACCTCCCGACGTTTCTCAACCCAAAGTGCAGCCCGAAGAACTGCCTTTTGCGGGCTATCACCCCCGTTGGCTACCCTAAACAAATTTGAAATTTGAACCCACCCAGCCGGCTAATCTCAAATCGAAAATCTCAAATTGAAAATCGAAAATCCTATGACTCCCGAAGAAATTACCCATACCCTCAAAGATTTATTTGGTGAAAGTGTGGAGATGGCTGCAGCCACTTCTTGGCAAGTAGAAACGCCCCAGTTTCGCCTGCTAGTGCTGCTTTCAGAAGACAGCAGTTGGCTGCGGATTTTGATCCCCATCGCCGATGCCACATCCACTCAAAAAATTTTCGATAAACTGCTAGAAGCTAACTTTGACAACACCCTCGAAACTCGTTACGCCCTACATCAAAATATCTTATGGGGAGTATTTCAGCACAACTTGACTACTCTGGCCACTGCCGATTTTTCCGCCGCCGTAGCCAGACTGCTGGCTCTACAACAGCGCGGTTTGTCAGACTTTTTCGACGACTTGATCGAAACCCGTATCCGTCAAATCATCAAAGCTGCCAAGATTCAGGGACAGTCTGTGGAAACTACCCTTCAGACTTTAGACCGTTTTTACGCAGAAGGCTTGATGGGGGAAATGGAACTCGGACCAGAGTCTCGCCAACAGACTCTCGCAGCTTGGCGGTATCAATTAGAACGTCTATGGTCAGAAGTAGAACCGCAATCCTGAAGCAATTTCCTCTCTTGTCTCGAATTCTCCCTAGAGAAACTGCACAGTTACCCATCATTTTTAATCAGCCCCCAGAGGTATCTGTGGGGAAAACCCCCACCTCCCAAATTCCCAATTGAAATACTCTGCCAGCACCCCGAACATTGTATAAAAAATAACATTAGCCAGTTTATAAAATTTTAAGATTTTAGGAAAATACGCGATCTTAGGGTATTTTATGGTAAAAAGTTTATATTAAACATCTGTAAGTTCCACAACAGCTTTTATCCCTTAACATTGATTTAGAAACAATATTTTTAGCAGACAATGCTGACCCGATCGGGCTTTCCGATGGGGTGCTGTTGCAAATTACTTGATGGGAATGGACAATGGAGAAGAGGAGAATCGGTAACAAAAAAGTTTTGAGATGGCCGCTGTCCTTGGCGAACAACGCTCTGGAACTGAGTAATGTTTAAGTTAAAGAGTTGCAAATTCATGCCCTCGATACTTAAAAATCAAAACTACTGACTTGCTTACCAATGACTCATCACCAATTAACTATGACGGATTAAGTATGAATGACCAGCAACTTTAGTTATCTATCAATAAAATATTTAACAGAGGTTTCATCAATGTTTGCTTTGCATGAGTTTAACTCGGAGTTATCAGTGTTGCATATACCTGAAATTTGTACTTGGAACCTCTCTTTAGAATCAACCCTCCTAGACCTGCCCCTATACAACTGCCAAATTGAATTAACTCAACAGGCAAAAGAAGTGGCTCAGGCTTTTGACAAAAAACCATTACTGCCAGGCGTTATTTTGACGGATAGGGGGAAGTTTGTCGGCATCATTTCCCGAAGCCTATTTTTTGAAAGAGTCAACCGGCGCTACGGTATAGAAATGTTTTTTAAACGACCAATAGAGGTTTTATATCGTTTTTCTAGAAAAGATATGCTCATACTATCAGGCACTAAATTAATAGTAGAAGCAGCCGAGGAATCGCTCTACAGACCAGCCGAATTAGTTTACGATCCCATAGTAGTCGAAGTAGCCCCTGAGACCTACTGGCTGTTAGACGTTCAACAGTTAATGGTAGCTCAATCAAAGATTCACCAATTAACCAATAAATTGCTCCAAAAGCAAACAGAATCCAAGTTGATTCAAACAGAAAAGATGGCAAGTTTGGGAAATATTATCGCAGGGGTAGCTCACGAAATTAGGAATCCCCTCAACTGTATTTGGGGTAATTTAAATTTTCTGCTGTCTTATTTTGAAGATTTGCTCGAACTAATGTCAGCTTACGAAGAAGAATTTTCCGAGCCATCTCCTGTAATTGCAGCTATCAAAGAAAGGATCGAATTTGATTTTTTACGAGAAGATTTACCAGCCACTCTAGAAGGTATGAAATTTGGGGCTGAACAATTGCTCAAAATTGTTAACAGTCTGCACAACTTCTCTCACATGGACGAAAGTAAGCCATTTAGTACAGACATCCATGAGTGCATAGAAAATACACTTTTAATCCTAAAAAATAGATTGAAACAAAGCACAGAAGTTGTAAAAAATTATGGGGACCTGCCACTGATAAAATGCTATTCTGGTCAGTTAAGTCAGGTATTTTTAAATTTGTTAATCAACGCTCTAGATGCCTTGGCAGAGGGGGCTAGCGATCGCGAAATGAATGGGCAGTACCCGCAAAATTGGTATCCCCGGATCGAAATTACCACCAAAGTAGTAGAAGTCGATGACAGGAAATGGGCCGCAATTATTATTACCGATAACGGCCCAGGCATTCCCCCAGAAATTCAGGAGCAAATATTTGAGACCTTTTTTACCACCAAACCAGTAGGTAAAGGAACCGGGATGGGGCTGGCTATCTGTCATCAAATCATCACAGAAAAGCACGCTGGTAAACTAAATTTGCGATCGCAACCGGCACCCAACACCGAATTCGAGATCCTGCTACCTATAGTTCAGACCTGCGATCGAAAGGCACTTTGAAAGAATTTTGTGGACATACTTGACATCGCAGACAGTCTGGCTACCATCAAAAGTCTTGTCAAACCAAGGCAAGCAGTTAGCACCAGAACCTAGCCAGATGCTCACCAGACGGTAACATCGAAACCATGAGAACAACCAGACCTACTCAAAAAAAAATCCCCAATTTTGCTGTTTAGGTGAAATGATAGACTATGTTAGTACCACCCGATCGTTTTCACAGTCAGGGTATTCCGGTAACTCAAAGCGAGCGTGGCAAATACATTCAGATCTAAAATACTTGGTCCTTTGCTCTCCGAAGGCAGCCATCAAGACCTTTCGCTAGAGTCTACTCTCCGGGACTTGCCCCTGTATCAATTTCAGGTAAAATCTAGCTGCTTGGGCGCTACTGTGGCCGAAATCTTTGAAAAACACCCCCTATTGCCCGGAGTAGTTTTGGTAGAAGCAGGAGAATTTGTGGGCATGATATCCCGCAGGCTGCTGCTGGAATACCTGCTCAAACCCCAAGGTACGGAGCTATTTTTGCGCCTACCACTAAAAACTCTCTACAGTTATGCTCGCGTCGAGATGTCTGCGATCGGGGAGAGTACAACCATCTTAACCGCAGCCCCGCAAGCTCTGCGTCGATCGCCCGAATTGCAGTCAGATCCCATCGTCGTGCAAATCGACTCCCAATCCTATAGGCTGCTAGACTCCCAAACACTCAACATCGCCTACTGGCAAATTCGTGGCATAGAAACTCAAGTGCGCTACGAAAGAGCCCAAGCGCAAATGATTCAAAGCGAAAAAATGGCTAGTTTGGGGCGTTTAGTCAACGGAGTAGCCCACGAAATTTTAGATCCCGTAGGGTTTATTTGGGGCAATTTAACCTACATAAGTGATTACAGCAAAAACTTGATCGAGTTGCTATCAGTTTACGATGCCCACTGTACGGAGCCTCCGCCAGAAATCGCCAGACTAAAAGAAGAGATAGACTATGACTTTTTGCAAAACGATTTCCTCAGCACCGTTGGCAGCATCAAAGCCGGAGCCGAACGTTTGAGCAAATTAGCCACCAGCTTGCAAAACTTCTGCCACATAGATGACGTGTATCCCAAACCCGCAGACTTGCACTCAAATATTGACAGCATTCTGTTGCTGCTAAAAAGCCGCTTGAGCAGCGAAATTCAAGTAATAAAAAACTACGGATACCTACCCCCCGTACCTTGCTATGCAGGAGAACTAAACCAAGTATTTATCAACATCTTGACTAACGCCATCAATAGTTTAATTAACGAAGCTGTAGGTCAAGAATTAGCAAAAGAATTCAGAGGAAAGGCCTTGAAAAATTTCACTCGCAAACCTCAAATTGAAATCGCCACTCAAGTTTGCAGCCCCGAACCGCCCATCGACGAGGCTCGACCCCACCTTCGCTGGGTTTCAATCCGCATCAAAGATAACGGACCGGGAATGTCTGTGATGAAATACCAAAAAATCTTACATTCATTTTCAGCCGAAAAACGAGTCCTCAAAGAAACAAGTTTGGCAGTTAGCTATCAAATCATCACAGGCAAACATGGCGGCATCTTCAGAATGCAATCGGAGTTAGGAGTAGGCACTGAATTTGAAATTTGGTTGCCATTGACATAAACAAGTCCGTTGTCCATTGTCCATTTTCAAAAATGCCCGATGCCCTTGGGGGGAGTAGCCCGATCCCCCATATCTAAATGAGTGCCACACATTTTGCAGAATTTAGCATTAGCATCATGTACCGACCAACCGCAACCTTGACAAACACTATCTACTTGATTAGCAGTTTTAACTAATTGTTTAATCAAATCCCCCAACTGCCAAGGAATCAGGGCAATGCCCGTAACTATCATCAAAATAGTCAAAAAGCGCCCCGCTTCCGAAATCGGAATCACATCACCAAATCCCACCGTTGTCATCGTCACCACGGAAAAATAAACCGCATCCAAAAAAGTGCCAAAACCTTCAGGATTTACCGGATGTTCGACTTGATAAATTAAACCCGAATAAACTAAAATTATTGCCAACAAAGTAAAAATTATCCGGGAAAAAATCGTACTATCTTCGCTAGTAATCCGAACCACAGAATTTCTCAATTCCAGAAAGCGGATGAGTCTAAGAATTCTAAACCAACGGAAAATCCGGATAAAACTGACATTGACAAATCCCAATAAAAATGGTAAGATTGCCAGCAAATCGACGATAGAAAAAAAACTCCAAATAAATTTTAATTTATGGTCAGCGCACCAGAGCCGCACTAAATACTCAACTACAAAAATAACTAACAATACTAGATCGAGAGTTTGCAATTTAAATCTCACAGGTTCCGCCAGGGGGTAAGTTTCGGCGATGAAGCTGGCGGAAGATAGGAGAATAAGTCCGGTAAGAGTTAAATTGACGGTTTTGCCAATTGGGGTTTCGATATCTTCGAGATAAAAGCCTATTTGCTTTCTAGTTAACATAGATGGGATAATTAATACCATTTGTGAGGTAAGGGAATTATTGCATATGAGTATCGAATTAACTAAGGGTGAGAGATTTAATCTTTCTCAGGAAGTTCCTAATTTCAATAAATTGGCGATCGCCCTAGGTTGGCAAGTCAGCCAGACAGCACAAAACTGCGACATTGACGCATCGGTTTTTATGTTAGCAGCAGATGGTCGGATTCCCGATGAAAAGTATTTTGTATTTTACAATAATTTGACATCGCCAGACGGTGCGGTGCGACATTCAGGAGACAGCGCAACTGGACAAATTGAGGGAGATGATGAGACGGTTTATGTGGATTTGAGTAAAATCAATGCGGCGATTCAAGAAATTGTGTTTGTGGTGACGATTCACGAGGGACAGGAAAAGCATCAAAGTTTTAGTCAAGTTACAAATGCTTTTATCCGGCTTTACAATTCCGAGACTGGAAATGAATTGGTTCGGTATAATTTGAATCAGATATTTTCGCAAGAAACGGCTTTGGAATTTGGACGTTTGTATAGGAAGAATGACGAATGGAGGTTTCAGGCGGTGGGACAGGGATATAATGCTGGGTTGCAAAGTTTTGTGGATAAGTATTATGTTGAGAATGCGGTTACTCAGGGCGCGAATGCTGGTGGGAAGGTTGATGATGCTGAGGTTTTGAGGCAGTTTAGCGATCGGGTGGATAAGCTATTGCGGGAAGAGGCGATCGAGGAGACACCGATTCCAGTATCTAGCGAAGCGGTAGAACAGCCGGCTGCTACTCCTGTGAATGCTAAGATTGACGATCGAGAACTAGCTACCAGCACTGAGGACTTCTGGAAGCGATATAACGCAGGTGAAAGAGACTTTACTGGCTGCAATTTATTCGGAGTAGATTTGAGTGAAAAAACTTTGGTAGCTGATGTCATCTTCGAGCAAGCAAATTTGACAGAAGCTAACCTCAAGGGAGCTACTTTAAAAAAAGTAAATTTATGTGGAGCTAATCTGCAAAAGTCAAATTTAAGTTCAACACATCTGCAAGAAGCTGATTTGATAGGAGCTAAGTTAAGCAGTGCCAACCTAACCAAGGCTAAATTGGAGTATGCAAAACTGATTCAAGCGAATTTCCATCAAGCCATATTAAGCGATGCAAATTTCACAGCAGCAAACCTGACAGGGGCAAATCTTAGTGGAGCAAACTTAACAGGGGCAAATTTCAGTGGCGCAAACTTAACCGCCACCAATCTAAATAATGCTAACCTAACTTCGGCTAATCTCAATAGTGCTAATTTGGCAGGAGCAGATTTAAGTCAAGCAAATCTTAACAGTGCCAGCCTAATTGGTACTAATCTAACAGGCGTTAAATTGACAGGTGTCAGTTTTGCAGGAGTAGATCTGATGAACGTTAACTTGAAGGTTGCTAACCTCACAGGTGTAAGTTTTGTTGGAGCTAACTTGAAGAGAGCTAACCTCAGAGAACTCGACCTAAGAGGTGTTAATCTTATAGGAGTAAGTTTGGTTGGAGTAAACCTCGATCTCGTCAACTTGAGCGGGCAAAACCTAAGCGGGTTCAATCTCTGCGGAACTAGCTTGATCCGCGTCAATTTGAGTCAAGCAAATCTAACTTCAGCAGACTTGCGCGGGGCAAACTTGATGATGGCAAACCTAGAAAAAGCTAACCTGAAGGAGGCTAAACTGGCTGGAGCAAACTTAACAGGAGCAAATCTGGAAACGGCAAAACTCACAGGCGCAATTATGCCAGATGGCACAATTCACGAATGAATTAAAGTTTGTAGTCACAAATTGACTCCTTAGCAATGGAAGGAGTAGGGCGTGTTTTCTTAACCCGGAGATCCCCCCTAGCCCCCCTTAACAAGGGGGGGACAAGAGAATTCAAATTCCCTCAGCAATGGAAGGCCTAGGGCGTGTTTTTTAACCCGGAGATCCCCCCTAGCCCCCCTTAATAAGGGGGGGACAAGAAAATTCTCAAAGTCCCCCTTCCCCCCTTGGGGGGGGCTAGGGGGGGGTGGGGATTTAGGGGGATCTAGACTTCGATACAAATGAGAGAGACAGAGGGTTTTAGTCTTAAGTTGATATCAATGGTGAGATGTGCATCGTCCTAGAAATAGATTATGATTAGTGTGAAATGTCAAATACATAGATTTTCGATGAATGAATCTGACACGGAAATTATAGAATCTACCCTGAGATGGATGACGGAGTTTGTCGAGTTACCACATCCAGTTTTCGGCGATTTACCTGTTTGTCCTTTTACTAAAACAGCACGCTTGGCCAATCAAATTTTATTCAAAATAAAACCGTTTTCAGCTCTGACTGAGTTCGATCGCGATTCTGACATCATGCAATCAATTCATGAATTTTGTAATTCGGAATTTGAAATAATGTTAGTCATTAATCCTGAAAAAACAGCAATTAGTGCACCGCAAACTCAAGCATTAATAGAAAAACTCAATAATAATATTTCAGAGCTGGGCTTGCTGGCTTTTCACGTTCATCCCGATGAAGATTTTAATATTGACGGGCTTCATACTAGGAGGGCACCGTATCCGGGTTTCACCGTTCAAGCAAATTCTCAGCTTAAGCCAGTTTCTGATTCTTTACTGAAAACTGAATATTATAGAAATTGGACGGCCCAACAACTCAAATATTTCGGGATTCCGAGAAATTGACGATCGCCCGTTCTCCCCGCGCCTCTGGCAGCCATTACAATAAGTTCAGCAAAAAATCTTTACAGATTCAGAACTTATGCAGCTCAAGTCCACAACCCGCCATATTCGCATATATACCGCCATCCTGGAAGATAACGAACTTGTACCCAGCAACGATCTGTTGACACTGGACATTGACCCAGACAACGAACTGAACTGGAATGATGAGTCGGTTAAACAGGTGTATGCCAAATTCGATGAGCTTGTAGATTCCTATGAAGGCGAGGATTTGACGGAATACAACCTCCGTCGCATTGGTTCGGAATTGGAGCATTTGGTGCGATCGCTCTTACAGAAAGGCCAAATCAGCTACAACCTCAACAGCCGTGCTGTCAACTACAGCATGGGAGTTCCCCAAGTGGATGCGAAAATTCACCTGTAAGGGCGTAAGAGCTATCTAGACTGCGATCGCCACTAGATGGGGAGATGGGGAGATGGGGGAAAATCTGCTTTTATTCTTCTGGCTTCTGGCTTCTGGCTTCTGGCTTCTCCTCGATCTCCTCAGCTTCAACTGAACCATTTAGCTGGCCCTTGCGCTGCAAAAACTGTTTCACCGCCACCTGGCGGTTGGCCATGAAGTTACCCCAAGCACCGGGAAATACGCGATCGAGGGTTTCCACCAGCGCCCAAACCTCAAGATTCATCACTTTGTAGTAATGACCGTGGGAATGCTTAATCCGAGTTAGCATTTCGTCAACTTCGACCGCAGCAGGAAGTTTTGGGTCTGGAAAATTTTCAGGAACAGGGCTGGATTCCTCTAGGGGCATGGATAGATACTCAACTGCTTGGAGAGGCTTGTAACATTAAACTTTAGTTGATTAATGACTCCATGTTATCAACAATCGCCTGAAAACCCGATCGACTAAAGTCCAAGTGTCAAAGGTAGTTGCAGGATAAATCCTGCCTGGATTTACCGATGGTGCCAAATGATGTTAACACAGTGTTTTGGCGTGGTAAAATACCACTTGTCAGTACAAGACATTAAAACCTACCCTCCGACTGGGGGAAAGTGAGGACCGAGGAGCCCAGTTGCAAGACTAGGACAGCAAACCGCCTTTTTTGGTAACAGGATTGCGCCCTGAAACCCTAGCAATAGGGATATTAAGGCAACAAAGTCTTAAAATCCCCGCGTATGCGAGACCGGGGAGTGTAAAATAATCGCCACGTATTAACCCGTCGAGGTTCAAGCGCTAAAATAGTTCAGATCAGCACTGGGCCCAAAGGCGTCTAGGAACCCTTATGCAAAACTCTGTGCCAAACAAATACTTATGGGCTTTAGGTGAAGGGATAAAAGCTTGTAAACCGGGCGATCTAATTGCCGGTCGCTACAGGCTTAAGCGCGAGCGACTTCTGGTAGATACTCAACCCGAACAGTTGCCGGAACTTCCCGAAGACATTCCAAACTTTATAACTCCTTATCTGAGACTGTTTGCCTATCAACTGCACGTACCCCAAGTATATGGGATGGTATCCTCCAAGGTCAGTAAGCTGTCGGGCGATATCTGGCTGCTGGAAAACGCGCCAATTAACAATGTCAGCGAATGCTTGATGCGGGAATTGACGGACTCGTGGAGAGGGGCCTCGGCCATGCGTCAGCTTAATTGGCTGTGGCAAATTGCCAAACTTTGGCAGCCCTGTATTACTCAGGGCGTGGCGGCGACGCTGTTAACTCCCGAATTGCTACGGGTGGAAGGGCCTGTGGTGCGGTTTCTGGAGTTACAGCCCGATCGCAAACCACCTAATTTGTCGGAGTTGGGAAAACTGTGGCAGCAGTGGCTGGATGAGGCTGACCCGGCTATCCTCAATTTTTTGGGGGAACTTTGCCGACAAATGGTCGCTCGTCAGATTCGCAACGGCGAACAACTCGTGGCTCAGTTGGATAAGGCTCTGCTAATTTGTGGCAAATGGTACGATCGCACGGTGGAGATTGCCACCGGCACTGATGTGGGGCGATCGCGGGCCCACAACGAAGATGCTTGTCATCCTCCCAGTGGTACCGTACTGTCGGTGATGCCGGGATCGGAAGCTTGCGCGATCGTCTGCGATGGTATTGGCGGACAAGATGGCGGGGAAGTTGCTTCGGAATTGGCAATTTCTGTACTCTGCAAAAAGTTGCAGCAAGTTGTCCTCCACAAGGATATTTACGAGCCACTGACTCTGATTTCCAAGCTGGAACGAGCTGCTTGTGCTGCTAATGACGAAATAGCCGATCGTAACGACAGCGAACACCGCCAGGGCCGCCAGCGCATGGGAACTACCCTAGTGATGGGTTTAGCCCACGTCCACGAACTTTATGTCGCCCACGTAGGAGACAGTCGGGCTTATTTGATTACTCGCACTGGCTGCTATCAAGTTACTCTCGATGACGATGTGGCTTGTCGCGAGGTGCGTTTGGGCTACGCGCTGTACCGGGACGCTTTGGAACAGGTGGCCGCAGGTGCTCTGATTCAAGCTTTGGGGATTACTTCTTCCAACACTCTCCACCCTAGCGTGCAGCGTTTGGTGGTGGATGAGGACTGTGTTTTGCTATTGTGTTCCGATGGTTTGAGCGATAAAGACCGGGTTGAGGAATGCTGGGAAACGGAGATTTTGCCGATTCTTGACGGTAGCATTAGTGTCGCCTCGGCGCGCGATCGATTGATCGATATTGCTAATACTCGAAATGGTCATGATAACGTCACCATCGGCTTAATTCACTGTCAGGCACATTTGAAAGACAATACTTTTACAGAACTGTCCATTGCAGTTTTGGAACCGTCGCGGGAACCCATTCCTGACACCGAAGATGTGCCGACGGATTTGAACGATCGCACCAATACTGGTCAGGGTAATTCTCAATTAAAAACAGAGTTTCTACAGCTACCACAAAAAGGTAAAAGTCTATTCTCGCTGTTGCTGAAAATAGTATTTTTATTAGGTTTGGGAGGAGTATTTGCTTATTTTTTCATCCCTCCGGTAGGTCGGGCGATCGATGCTGCCGGGGAATCAATGTTTGGGAAACGTGGTGTAATTAATACTAAAAGCAGTCCATCACCAACGGCAACACCCCTACCCGATCCGATTCAAGCTTTAGAACAAGGCTCGTTTATAGAAATTAAAAATTCTGCCGTTTCGGGAACCGAGGGCGATCGCTTGTATTTGCTAAAACAAATTGGTGATGATGTAAAAGGAACAGTCCCTGCCGGTAGTGTTTTGCAGGTAACAAACAAACAGCTTGCACCTGCCGGTAATTGGCTGGAATTGAAAGTTTGCTCGATTCCTGAAGTAGTAGCATCTAATTCTCCCAAACCAAAATCAATTAAAGATTTTTCGCGAGTTTTTAAACCAGAAACTAATCCTTCACCTGTTGTTTCTACTCCATCGCCTTCCCCCACTGTTAAACCAACTGTGGCAGTCCAAATCCCTAAGCTGCAACCGGGGGAAGTGGGATGGATTCAAGAAAAAGATGCCCTGTCTCAGGTAGTCTCTAACCCAGCCTTAAACTCCAATCAACAGGGAAAATGTCTTGATGCTGATGGAACCAATCCCAATGGTAATTAAAGTATCAATACTAGATGCTGTCTCAAGAATTAGAGTAAGTTTTGTAAATAGGAAGATGCAGTTTGCTAAAGATAGAGTAATTTAAGGCAGACACAGACCTAAAATAAAATTTGGGGACCCTCAACCCGAAGATTCAACAGTCTCTTGATTTGATCTCAAACTATGACGAAAATCACAGATTATTTCCAGGGAGTTTATGCGGTAAATCTCCCTGAGAGGAAAGACAGACGCAAACTCATAGTCAAGGAATTAGAGGGTGCAGGAATGCCCCTGAAGCCCCATCAGGTTGAAATATTTCCTGCAATTCGCCCCGACGATGCAGGAGGTTTCCCTAGTATTGGGGCGAGGGGATGCTTTTCTAGTCATGTGGCTATCCTCAAGCGGGCAAAACAGCAGGGTTTGAGCAGTATCCTGATTGTCGAAGACGACTTAGAAATTTCACCAGATTTCAGCACAGAGCAAGCGGCTATCATCGAACAACTGCGTCAGCAAGATTGGGATTTCGTATACTTCGGACACGTCGCCAAGGTGGGAGAAGAGTCTCCTGTCCCCCTCGTACCCTTTTCTGAGGCGGTGATGACTACTCATTTTTACGGTGTAAACGGCAGGATTTTCGATCGCCTCTTGGGTTTTCTCGAACAACTGCAACAGCGACCTCCCGGACATCCCGACGGTGGTCCGATGCACCTCGATGGAGCTTATTCAACTTTCCGAGCTCAAAATCCAGATGTTGTGACTTTGATTGCTTCTCCCAACCTGGGGTGGCAAAAGAGTTCCCGTAGTGACATCTATCCTAATCCGTGGTTTGACCGTGTACCGGGGATCAGGGAATTGGTAGCAGCAGCAAGAACAGCCAAAACATGGCTGAAGCGTGGCCGTTCTAGTTAGTAGAATTAGACGTGAAAATAGTTAGATGCTCTCCAATCTTTGCACAAAATAGGCATCTACAATAATTGTGGAACAGGCATCTTGCCTGTTCAAAGCTTGCTTTTATGAGAGTTTTAATAGCCCGAAAAACAATTAAGTAATATCAATTCCGGTTGTATCGGAATGATTTAACCGCGAAGGCGCGAAGTACGCGAAGGAAGAGAAGAGAGAGTTTAATACAGGACGATGAAGAGAGGATTTTATATAAGTCACTCAAATGCTATAAAAAGCTAGCTGTTAAAACCCCGACTTGTTTAGCTAAGTCGGGGTCAAAGAGGCCTAACCTAATTTCTTAGATACTTCTGCAAGTTTTGTCACCATTTGTGATACTGCTTTATCCACAGCGGCGCCCAAAAGTGAATCCTCATTACTGCTGCTGGAATTGCCTCCGATAGCTGATCGAGATACTAGAATCGCTTTGATCTGCCTCTCCTACTGCTTTGGCGGTGGCCAGAATATCTCCCGAAGCAGTACCAATTAACCGTGCATCAATTTGAACTATCTCCATAAAACCCATCAACCAATTAGCCATCGTGGCCCTCCGAGTCTGTCTCGGTCCGAATTCCCCAATTTTATAGCCTTGAAAGCCCAATTTTTCCTTCAATAACTGCTTGTTTTCTGGCAGGATCGATCGAGTCAATTTCACCGTGGCTGGTCTAGAATCGATAAAATCCGGCGGTTGTGGATACTCTTTGCGCCACTCCGGGGCCACATTTTCAATGTTCCACAGCCCCGTCTCTGCATCCCAACGGTAGCCTAAATATTGCCAAACTAAGCGATTGACAGCAGCATCGTCGATTTCTTCGTTGAGGATAGCCCAAATAGTTTGGTTATTCAGAGGTGGCAATTCAGACATATAGCAATCCTAAATCATTTGTGAATGTCTTACTCCCTCCCCTTACTAAGGGGAGGGTTGGGGTGGGGTAAAAAGATTTACGACTCCTGCAAGGATTTCTATATCTAAAGAAGGAAGATGGAAGATAGAAGATGGAAAAAATCTGCTTGTGGGGTGGGCGAATAGCCCGCCCACCCCACCAAAAATCAATTGTCGAAAATTCCGTCTTTCTGCGCCATAGACAACATCAAATCAATCACGCGACAAGAATAACCCCACTCATTGTCATACCAAGAAATGACTTTGAAAAACTTAGAATTTAGTTCAATTCCTGCACCAGCATCGAAAATACTCGATCGCGCATCGCCCTGAAAATCCGTCGAAACCACCGCATCTTCAGTATAGCCGAGAATACCTTTTAGTTCGCCCTCCGCAGCTTTTTTCATAGCTTCACAAATTTCTTTATAGCTAGTTTCCTTCGCCGTTTTGAAAGTAAGATCCACTACAGACACATCTGGAGTTGGCACGCGCAAAGCCATCCCCGTCAGTTTTCCTTTTAATTCTGGTAATACCAAAGTAACAGCTTTCGCCGCACCGGTAGAAGATGGAATAATATTTTGACCAGCACCTCTTCCTCCCCGCCAATCTTTGATGCTGGGCCCGTCTACTGTGGGTTGAGTAGCTGTCATCGCATGAACTGTAGTCATTAAACCTTCTTCTAAACCAAAGTTATCGTTGATAACTTTGGCAATAGGTGCTAGACAGTTTGTAGTGCAGCTAGCATTAGAAACAACAGTATCTTTTGTCGGATCGAACTTGTGATGGTTGACACCTACTAGAAAAGTTGCCACTTTTTCAGGATCTTTGGTTGGTGCTGAAAGTATTACTCGTTTTGCTCCCGCACTCAAGTGTTTTGATGCGCCGGCAAAATCGGTAAACAATCCGGTAGACTCTACAACATAATCTGCATTCGTGTCACCCCAAGGCAATTCGGCAGGATTTCTGATTGACGTACACGGGATAAATTTTCCGTCAACAATAATGCCGTCTGCTTTGGCTTCAACTTCGCCGTCGTAAATGCCGTGGGTGGAGTCGTATTTGAAAAGGTAAGCGAGGTTGTCTGGGGGAACTAAGTCATTAATACCGACAAATTCTATATTGGGGTTTTTGATGCCTGCGCGCATCACTAGCCGTCCAATACGACCAAATCCGTTGATACCAACTTTTAGGGTAGCCATGATTTAAACTCCTCTGCAAAATATCGCTATCTCGATCGCAACTTGTGCGTTAAAACTTACCACGGCAACTCATTGGTACAACTTAATCTTTTTTATCTCTTAAGAATTTGGTAATTGGTAATGACAACAGTCAACAGTCAACAGTCAACAGTCAACTGACTACTGACTACTGACTACTGACTACTGACTTCCTACCCAACACACCTAGTAATTAGCAATTCCACCGCATCCGAAATAAAACACGACCCACCAAACTTATTGAGAACTGGTCTAATATTTTCTGCAACTGCTGATACTTGATCGGGATCGCAAAAAGCCAGCACATAAATGTTATCCAGCATCGTCATAGATGAATCACGGGAAACGTGATCCCTGGTACTTTTTCCAGCCACATCACGAATCACCGAATAACCCTGGACGCCAGCTTTGTCTAAACCATCTAAAATCTTGCCCAGCTCAACTGAATGAGCTATAATTTCTATCCTTTTCACTGAATCCATCATCTCACCTCCAAAACATATTGATTCCGTATAAATACATGGGAATACCTACAATGATGTTAAACGGAAACGTCACTGCTAAGGCCGTTGAAATGTAAAGACTTGGGTTAGCTTCGGGAACAGTTAGGCGCATAGCTGCGGGTACTGCTATGTATGAAGCACTCGCACACAATACGGAAAATAGTAAAGCGTCTCCCTTTGGCATTCCGATTAATTTAGCAATTAGCAAACCAATTACTGCGTTAACTATGGGAATTAGGATGGCAAAGCCGATCAGAAAAACTCCTGCTTCTTGCAAATCTTTAATTCTGCTGGCCGCTACCAGTCCCATATCCAACAAGAAAAAAGTCAGAACACCATAAAACAAATCTTGGGTAAAGGGACTCATAACTTCCCAACCATGTTCTCCTGTCAGTATGCCCATGATTAGGCTACCAATGAGTAGAAATACTGAACTGTTGAGGAAGGCTTCTTGCAGCACTTCTGACCAAACTATCTCGCGTTTTCCTTCTTCGCCACCGAATACACTCACGAGAATTAGACCGACTATAATTGCTGGGGATTCCATTAATGCTAGGGCTGCTACCATGTAGCCGTTAAAGTCAATTCCCAGTTCTGTGAGGAAGGAAGTTGCGGTAATAAATGTTACCGCACTGATGGAACCGTAAGTGGCTGCAATTGCTGCTGCATTGTAGGAGTCTAGTTTAATTTTCAGTATAAAGAAAGTATAAACTGGTACAAGTGCTGACATCAACATCGCTGCCAGAATTGTCAGTGCCACTTGCTGGTTGATGCCGCTTTTTGCCAGTTCGACGCCGCCTTTAAATCCGATCGCAAATAACAGGTACAGTGAAAACAATTTGGGGATTGGTGCTGGAATTTCTAAATCAGATTTGAGAAAAACTGCCAGCAGTCCCATAAAAAAAGCTAATACGGGTGGATTTAAGATATTTGACGCTACGAGACTTAAATCCACGATCGGTTACTCCCATGTCTGATTTTTTATCTTACTTCACAGGTAATTGTGACACGAGAATGGATCGATCGGGCGATCGATCTTATTTTTTGTGACTATGGAACTGTTGAACCCAAACCTCGCCAGAAAGGGGCAAGACATCAAAGGGGCAAGACATCAAAGGGGCCCCTTCCCTTCCTAGGGAAGGGAGTTAGGTATTTTTTCCTAACTAACAGCCAAATAAGATTCTAGGGCTTCGGAACCGCCAATCAACTTGCCGTCGATAAATACTTGCGGGACTGTTGTTGCCCCAGTTACTGCCCGGAGCGATCGAGTTGTGATATCTTGACCCAAGACGATTTCTTCATAATCCAAGCCTTTTTCAGTCAGCATTGCCTTAGCGCGGGCGCAGAAAGGACAGCCGACTTTGGTGAACAAAGATACAACTTTGGGCTTTGCTGCTGCGGAGTTGATGTAGTGAAGCATCGTATCAGCATCGGACACCTTGAAAGGGTCCCCAGGCTCTTCCGGCTCAATAAACATTTTTTCTATTAAGCCATCTTTCACTAGCATAGAATAGCGCCAAGACCGCTTACCAAAACCTAAATCTGTTTTGTCAACCAGCATTCCCATGCCTTCAGAAAATTCGCCGTTACCGTCGGGAATTAAGGTAACATTCTCCGCTTCTTGGTCTTTTGCCCATTCGTTCATCACAAAAGTATCGTTGACGGAAATGCAAACAATTTCATCTACACCATTGGCTTTGAAAGTTTTGGCTAATTCGTTGTAGCCAGGGAGGTGCGTTGACGAACAAGTGGGAGTAAATGCTCCAGGTAGCGAAAATACTACTACAGTTTTGCCTGCAAACAAATCAGCGGTGGTGACATCAACCCACTCGTTATCTTTGCGGGTGCGAAAGGTGACATGGGGTACTCTTTGACCCTCTTTGTTCGGCAGCATGATTTTGAATCCTTCGGTATTTGGGTTAAATTCACTGCTCTAATCGTACTCATAACGAGTATGACTTGTCAATGGGGAGAGTGGAAGAGGGGGAGAGGGGGAGAGGGGGAGCTACCAATGCCCAATGCCCCATTGGTGTCAACTTAAGCTCAAATCCAGTCAGAGATTGCTGTTTGACTATTAAATCTAGATCCGAACGAGCCCCCCGATCGAAGGGGGGAACAAGATTCCGATCAAAGTCCCCCTTCTTAAGGGGGATGCGAGGGGGATCTAGACTTGGCGTAAAAGCGAGAGATACCAAAGCTTTCAGGCTTAAGTTGACACTAATGCCCGATGCCCCATGCCCGATGCCCGATGCCCTATTCCCAATTAAACTTTCTGCCTAAATATTCCTCTAATTCCTGATTGTAAGGTGTGAAATAATCACTCAACCGATCGCGCACCGAATCACTGATAGGCTGATAAGAACCAGGATTAGCATTTTGGTACTCAGGTAATTGATATTCAGGCAAATCTAAAAAATCTAAAACTTGCAAAACAGTCGTCGCTGCACTGGCATAAAAATCTTCGCTTCTCAAAATCAACAACTGTGATTTCGGAAAAAAAGCCAGCCAGTTTTTGATAAATTCTATATACCTACCGCGAGCTAAATAATTACCCGGTTCCTCGCCGATAATGTATGCTGGATTTTGAGCCAATCGTGCAATTTCATCGCTAATTGCTCGATCGAACGATCGCCCTTCCCAGTTTAACTCAGTCAAGCGGTAGAATTGAGAAATAGCGCGATCGACCGGATTTCGCAAAAGTACAATCAGCTTCACCTCTGGAAAAGCATTGTAGAGCCGTTCTGGTGCTGCCAGAGAGTCAAAATAGCTAGGACTTGCTTCGCCAGTCAAAAATTGCTCCCCGGCTGGCATGGGTGGAAAATGAGCCAAATACCAATCAATCCCTCTGTCAAAGTGCCACGAGAAAAAATCCATCTCCTTTTTAATGGGAGTCAAAATTTGCGGGTGTTGAGCTAAATAAGTGTACAGAGAAGTTGTGCCGCACCGCTGGGAACCAATAATGATAAAATTAGGATCTGTGACTGTATTTTGTAGCACAGTCATCTTGGCTGTGTTCTTACTTATAATAGATGAAAAAGTTTGACGATAACTGACAGTTTGATAACAGCAAATCGCCTCTGCAATTTTGCCTTGTCTAGTCAAAGCTTCCCCCAAATTCAAATAAGGCCAAAAAGCCTCCGGTTTAGCTTCCACAACTTTGCGATACAGAGTCGCGACTTCCTCCAGCTTATTTTGCTTAACCAAAACTTCCCACAAATTGTAATAAAACCACCAGTAGAAATCGGGATTTATTTCTATTGCTTTTAAGAACAAATCCGCCGCTTCATCCCACTTTTTTTGATGGGTTAAAACAGCACCTAAATTGTAATAAGACCAGCAATCATCAGGTTTTTGGGCGACTATTTCGCGACATGAGGCTAAAGTGCGATCGCACTTTTCTTGTTCCTGCAAAAGTTCCCCTAATTGCCAAATAAATATATCACTGTTTGGCTCATTTGTCAAGAGTAGTTTACAAAATATAATGGCACTTTCTGGGCGATCGCCCTGTGCTAAACTCCTCCCTACACCCAAATAAAAGTCGCGATTTTCCGGTGTAATCAGCAATTCACCAGGTAAAAACACTGGCCTTAAGTCAGACTCTGTTTGTCGCAGAACATAGCCTAATTTCTCATAAATTCCCGGCAAACCTCGGTCAATTAGAATAGCTTGTAAATACGCATAAATCGCTTCATTCCACTGTTTTAGCTTAGTCAAAGCATCGCCTAAATTGCCAAAAGACCAAGCAAAATCCGACTTGATTTTAATCTCGCAGCGGTAAGCAGCAACAGCTTCCTCCCATTGTTCTAACTCTAGCAAAACATCGCCCAAATTATGATAAGACCAAGGAAAATCAGGATTTAACTCAATAGCTTTCTTATAGGCGGCGACAGCCTCCTCCCGATGTCCGAGTTTCTGCAAAACATCGCCCAAACCGTGATAAGACCAAGAAAAATTGGGATTCAATTCAACAGCTTTTTTGTAGGCGATGACAGCCTCCTCAAAATTCCCACTTGCTTGCAGGGAATTACCCAAATTATGGTAATCATTATTCATGCAAAACTCCTGCAATATTCATTAACTTCTCCAGGGATGTCAAATCCAAGTGCATATTTTTATGTACGGGTTTTTCAATAGTTAAGTCATCCAACAAATCACCAATTAAATAGTAATGTTCCAAATCGCACAAATTGCTAATCATCCAATAACAATACGGCACGTAAATAGGAGAAAAAATCTCAATTACCTTAGTTCCCGGAGAGCAGAAAACTAGATTAGTCAATCCTGCTCCGTGAGGTGCAACAACTACTTTAGCAGCAGCCAAACAAGCTGCTTGTTCAGCTACCGACATCGTTTCCAGTTGGACACTGCGAAACCCAAATTTTTCCAAAAAATTAATTACTTCTTCATCGTTGACAATTCGCCGATAAGAGGCTTTTTGTCTACTGATATAAATTCGTTCTGAATAATTTATTTTTAGTGGTTGCTGTGTAGTTAAAAAAGCTTGTTTCAGATAATCGCATTTCCATTTAGAAACTGCTCCCGCTCCATCATAAAAAATTGACGGAACTATTAATTTATCTGCGGTGATGTGTAGATTACAGCGACTTTCTAAAATTTTATATTCAGGAATTCCTAAAGTATTTAAAGTTTCTTTTTGATAGGCAGAATCGCAGGCGTTGACAACAAACTTATCTATACTTTCGATTAACCCGCTTCTTTGCAAAAGGTCAAATCGAGTCATGACATCAAACATCCAATGAAAATAAGCCGATCCTCCCCAACGTGCTGATAAAAAAGCCACATTTCCATCAATATGTTCCACGGGAGGTAATTTGTCGGAAGTAATGACTAATTCAGCACAACCCATTGAAATATCGGCAACCAGTTTGTTATCTGAAGTAATGGCGGCGGTAGTGACGACATCAGCCCAAGCTCGTCCCTTTGGTAGTAAGGTAACAAAAGCTTTTCTTGCATGAGTTTGATCGGCCCCAAATCTGTTGTTGCTGTCGGTAGTTTTGGAAGCTAATAAATTGATTTGACTGGCTGGATGGATGTCAATACAAGTAATGTTCGGATTTGACTCGGCGACGATTGCCAAATCTTCTGTAAATCCACAGTATTTTTGCAGTACACTTAATGGTAAGATTTGATTGCTGCATTTTGCCCGATCGCTCTCATCGACTTCTCCTAGTTGTTCCAGAGCATAACCTATGCTATCATAAACTTCAAACAAATCTGGTTGGATTTGCAGTGCTTGAATTAAATTAGTTATTGCCGGTTCCCACTGCTGTTTTTCAATGAAAGTTAAACCCAATCCTTCATAAAACCAACAGGATTTGGGTTCCAGATTAATGCCTTGTTCATAAATTGCGATCGCACTTTCCCAATCCCCTTGTTCTCGCAGAGCATCACCCAACTTTTTGTATAGCCAAATAGTCTCCGGCGACAAATCAACAGCACGGCGAAAAGCCACCGCCGCTTCCGGCCAATTTTCTTGCTCTTCCAGAATTTCTCCCAAACTATTATGTAGCCAACAAAAGTCAGGATTCAACTCAACAGCTTTGCGATAAGCAACCTCCGCTTCCTCCCAATTTTCCAATGCAATTAAAGCCTTACCCAACTTGTCGTAAGCCCAACAAAAATCAGGATTCAATTCAATGACTTTGCGGTAAGCGACAGCAGCTTCCTCCAACTCAACAAGCTCCATCAAAACATCACCCAAACTGCTGTAACTCCAACAAAAATCAGGATTTAATTCAATAGCTTTACTGTAAGCAATCGCAGCTTCACTATTTTCGTTGATTGCTTGCAAACTTTCCCCCAAAAAGTGGTAAGACCAACTAAAATTAGGGTTAAGTTCGATCGCCTGTTTGTAAGCGGTGATAGCTTGGTCAAACAGTTGTTTTTCTTGTAAACTTTTACCTAACTTATGGTAAAGTGAGTAAGTTCCCGACTTAATTTTAATGGCTGTTTGATAGCGGGCGATCGCCTCATCGGCATAACCCGTATTTGCCGCAATATCCCCCAGCTTTTCCCAACCTTGAGACAAGAGTGCTTGCTCATTCCCCAAGTTTTGATTACCAGTTTTTTTGACAATCAGTTGATAGCCTTTATGAACTACTTCTAACTGACTTCCAAACATCTCCAGAAAAACATCTATCCCGATTTTAGTATCTTGCTCCGGGCTGTCAGGAAACGTAAATTCGTAATCATCAAAAATCATCAATCCCCCAACTTTCACCAACCTCCAAGATAAAATTGCATCTTGCAGGGCACTGGTGGGTTTGTGACAGCCGTCAACGTAGGCAATATCATAATATTCCGAAGTTAAATTAACTAATAAATCTTGAGAATAGCCTTCTAATTCAATGACTCGCTCTGCTAGTTCAGTTTTCGCAATATTCCCCTTAAAATATTGTTGGAATTGTAAATCAATGCAAGTAATTTTGGCGGTGGGGTGAGTTAAAACATTATCCAACAACCAGCACGCAGACATTCCTTGAAAACTGCCGATTTCCACAACTTGAAATTCGGGAATTCCTGCCAAGGGTTGCAAATGTCGTCGCCAAATAGGGATATTGTGGGTAAACCAATCTTGGGTAAATTGATAATTTTTCGTCGCACATTCAGCCCACCCCCTCAATGCGCTGGCTTTTTGGTGACAGACAATTGCTTCGTCTAATTCGCCTAATTGTGGTAAAATATTGCCTAAATCGTTGTAGGCTTTAGAATCATTCGGGGCGATCGCAATTTGGTGACGGTAAGTGGCAATTTGTGCGTATAACTCCTGTTGTTTCTGGCGCGTCTCATCCAGTTTGGCAACAACTTCCGGCTGGTTGGGTTCTATTTGCAGCGCCATGCTATAAAAGACGATCGCACCTTCCAACTGTTTCTGCTTAGCTAAACTATTTCCTAAATTTATATAAAATTCCGCTCCATCTAACTCAATCCCCAGCAATTTGTGGTAAAGTTTGCCGCTAGGAAGCATCTCAATATCTTGACAATAACTAACAATTGTGTTATCGAGACCAGACTCGCTACGTTTCCGCAAAACATATCCCAATCTCTGATTAATTCCCGTCAAATTGGGTTCAAGCTGAATCCCACGCAGGTAAGCTCCAACCGCTCCATCCCAGGATTTTTCACAGGTTAAGGCAATGCCCAAATTGAGGTAAAACCAAGGAACATTTGGATTTAATTCTATAGCTTGTCGGTAGCAAATCACCGCTTCTTCCCACAGTTGTTTGTGAGCCAAAGCTTCCCCTAAGTAATTATGAGCCCAAGCCGAATTGCTATTAATTTTAATTGCTTGGCGGTAACAGTTGATTGCTGCATCTAACTCACCCTTTTGTACCAAAACATTGCCCAATCCCAAGCTGGCACGAGCATAATTTGGATTAATTTCAATACTTTTTTGGTGACAGGAGATTGCCCTGTCTAATTCTCCTTGAGCCGCCCAAATTTTACCCAAACAGTGGTAAGATTCAAAGGAATCCGGATTAATTTTAATGACTTTCCGGTAGTTGGCGATCGCCTCTTCCCACCTTTTTTCCCGAAATAGCACCTCTCCCAAATTATGATAAGCTATTAATAATTTAGGATCGATTTGAATTGCCCGCGAATAGCATTCAATAGCCCGCTCCAACTTATCTTGTTCCACTAAATGATTTCCGAGGGTGACATACTCGTCAGCCGTTGCCCAATTCGGATCGATATTAAAAGCTTGATACCAATACTCTGTAGCTGTTTCTTGCTTCTGCAACTGCGTCCAAACTATCGCCAACTGTCGGTAAGCAGCAGCAAATTTCGGTGCGAGGGAAATAGCTTTTTCACAAGCTGCGATCGCCTTTTCCCACTGTTTTAGCTGAGAATATAAAATGCCGAGATTAGCGTACACTTCTGGTAAATTGGGATTGCGATCGATCGCCGCTTCATACCACTGTTTAGCTTGCTCAATTTCTCCTCGAAGCTGCATTACTTTTCCCAGTGTCTGACAAGCTGTCGCCAAATTCGGCTGAAT
Source organism: Microcoleus anatoxicus (assembly GCF_042465725.1). Taxonomy (GTDB): domain Bacteria; phylum Cyanobacteriota; class Cyanobacteriia; order Cyanobacteriales; family Microcoleaceae; genus Microcoleus; species Microcoleus anatoxicus. The sequence goes on from NZ_CP120853.1 coordinate 35,635, forward strand.
TTTCAGGGCTGACTCACAAGCAGCCACCGCCTCATTTAACCTACCTTCAGCTAAATAAACTTCTGCTTGCTGACTCAAATCAACCGCTGCTTTTTCCATCTTATCAATCGAGGGCATAATTTCCACTACTCTAGACGCCAACTAACCCAAACCAACCACTTCAACCATCCTCTTGAGCGAACTCAAGTTCACCAAGATATCCTCTGTCAGGGAATTTTGATACATCAACTGTCTAATAGGATAACACTCAAAAGCCTCCCCAGTTAAAAAGTAATGTTCCAACTGCAAATATTGACTGGTTCCCCAGTAATAATGGCTGATATAATGAGGCGACATCAACTCAATTACTTTAGTTCCACCCTGACAAAAAAGCGTATTTGTCAACCCGCTACCGTGGGCTGCAACTATTACCTCAGCATGATAAAAATAGGCAATTTGCTCCTCCAGAGACATAGATTCAGGTAAAATAGAAACAAACCCAAATTCTGCCAATACCTCAACCACATCTGCCTCATTCAAGACTCGCCGATATCTAGCTTTGCTACGACTGATATAAATCCGTTTTGGGTAGTTATAACTAGGTATAATTCCCTTCAGAAACTCCCCTCTCAAAAAATCGATCGCCCAGGCAGAAGGCCAGCCCAAATATCCAGCAAAAGATGGTACAATTAACTCTGTGGCTTGAATGTGAGGCTGGCGATCGCTCTCCAAGACTTTCTCCTCTGGAATCCCCAGAATTCTGAGACTATCCCGTTGAAATTGATGCTGGCAACTATTCACCAAAAACCAATCAATCTCCGCCAAATCCCTACCACTGCGTCGCAGCAACTCTATTCTCGGCAAAACATCAACCATCCAGTGAAAATAGACATTTCCCGATAAACCAGAAAGCACCGCCACCCTACCTTCAATCTGCTTTAAAGGTGGAAATGATTCTAAGTTAAAAACGCTATGTTTTCTGATATCATGCTTCTCGCATCCCGGCAAAAATCCCGGATAATCTCTCGACACATCAGCCAACAAATAGTTATCAGGAGTAATAACTGCGATCGCCTTACAGATCAACCAATAATTTTCCTGCGGCACAATCCAACTTCGCCCATTAGGAATAGCAGCAACAAAAGTCTTGGGCGACTCCACAGGTAGCGGTTGCGAGTTGGACAAACGGCAAACTCCCCAACCCAAATGTATCGGATCGAACCACTTAGAAAGTCGCTGCAAACACAACCCACAAGTTAAACCACCACAATCAGAATTAGCTAATTGGGAACTTGTGCTGAGCGTAGCCGAAGCATTGGCAATTGGGAATTGGGAATTGGCAGTATTTTCTGCCCTTGCTTCGGCTGCATACTTCCAAACTATCTCAACATAATTACCCGCATCCAACCTAGCATTAACCAGCCAATCCCAAGTAGATAAATAAATACCTTGAGGAAGTTCCATCGCCATTGAATCTACGGCAATAGAATCACCTTGTGGCGATAATTGTGGCTGTGAATAGCCGTAGGATTGCAACTCCAAAACTTTTTGATAATAATCGATCGCCCGTTCCCAATGGCCCTGTTTTTGCAGGACTTTTGCCAACTCAAAATAAACTTGCGGTAGAGCAGGCTGAATAGCCAAAGCCCTGTGGTATAGAAAAATAGCAGCATTTAAGCGCTTTTGCTTTACCAAAGAATTGCCCAGCAGCCAGTAAAGCTCTGTATTTTGAGGCTGAATTTGTAAAGCTTTTTGATAGTAAGTTGTCGCCGATTCGTGACCGCCGTATTGTGCTAAAGTATTCCCTAAATGGATGTAAATTTCTGCTAAATTATCGCAAATTTCACCCATTGAAAATTGGGCATTGAGAATAGCTTCTTTCTCTTTCTTTTCCCCCCTTGGGGGGGGTAGGGGGGGGTTGACTTCTGACTTCCTTCCTTCCTTGGGGGATGCAGGAGGCAGCTCTTCTTTCCCCCCTTGGGGGGGGTAGGGGGGGGTTCTTCCTTCCCCCCTTGGGGGGGGTAGGGGGGGGTTGACTTCTGACTTCCTTCCTTCCTTGGGGGATGCAGGAGGCAGCTCTTCTTTCCCCCCTTGGGGGGGGTAGGGGGGGGTTCTTCCTTCCCCCCTTGGGGGGGGTAGGGGGGGGTTGACTTCTGACTTCCTTCCTTCCTTGGGGGATGCAGGAGGCAGCTCTTCTTTCCCCCCTTGGGGGGGGTAGGGGGGGGTTCTTCCTTCCCCCCTTGGGGGGGGTAGGGGGGGGTTGACTTCTGACTTCCTTCCTTCCTTGGGGGATGCAGGAGGCAGCTCTTCTTTCCCCCCTTGGGGGGGGTAGGGGGGGGTTCTTCCTTCCCCCCTTGGGGGGGGCAGGGGGGGGTGACTTCTTCCTTTTTCCTTCCTTCCAATTAATGCTTGCAAAAATCTACCACAAGCTGCGATCGCCTTTGAGTATTCATCATCATCATCATCATCTCTAGCAAATTGCTCCCTCTGTGCCAAATCACAATAAGCCTCAACAAAATCCGGTTTGACGGCAATTGCTTGGGCAAAATAGGCCAAAGCTTGGGTAATTTTGCCCAAAGCCATCAGAGAAAACCCGGCATCAGTATAGCCCGAAATATAGTCGGGATTGAGCTCGACTACGCGATCGAAACAAGCAACAGCCGCCGAATGTTCCCCTTGTATTTGCCACGCCTTCCCCAGATTGTAATGAGCCAAAACCAGATCCGGCTCCAACTCGATCGCTCTTTGATAAGCTGCGATCGCCCCATCGGGATTTTTGTCAAGCAATACTTGACCCAAATTATTATAAAGACTCGCCGAATCTGGCTGAATCGCCAGCCCAGCCTGGTAAATTTCCCTCGCTTCTGGAAAGCGATCGTGCTTTACCAAAGTGCAGCCTAAATTGTTGTAAGCATCGATATAATCAGGCTGGAGAGCAATAACCTGTCGGTAGCTATCTATGGCTGCTTCTAGCTGATTATTTTCAGCTAAAACCACAGCCAGATTGTAGAAAGCAAGTACATAATTGGGTTTGAGAGCGATCGCCTGTTGATAACAGTCGATCGCCCCCAACAAATTCCCCTGTTTATGAACCACATTACCCAAGTTATAATATAGTTCCGGCCAGTCTGGTTTCAAATCCAGAGCTTGCCGATAGTGAAAAACCGCCTCATCCAGCCACCAATACTCGCTATATAATTGACCCAAATAAGCATGAGCCAGAAAAAATCCTGGCGAAATTTCCAAAGCTTGCACAAAAGCATCTCTCGCCGCCGTCGGATCTCCCTGAGCTTCTAGGATTTCGCCCAAAGTCGTGTAAGCTGAGGGAGAAAAAGGCTGAAGTTCGATCGCCTTTTTGCAACAATCCATCGCCTCACTTAACTTTCCCCGGTTCAAATAAACCTGGGCTTGCCCGATATATTCTTCAATACTCATTACTCGCCAGCAGTTGCAGTTTATTCACCGCTTATAAAAACCTAGGTAAACCAGGGTAAGCTCTGCGGTATAAGCTTTAAACGTTCTTTCTTAGTGCTTGCGCTTCCTCGCGGTCGAGGTTGACCAAGAAACTCCAGTTAGAAACACTATAATAATCACAACGACGTGATCTTACAGCGGAACGTTTGATCTTTTTATTTAGTTGGTTCCACTCGCTCCAGACGTGCTTTTCTGAGTTCACATCAGAATAGGCGGTTAAGGAGCGAGGTATTTTTTCACTTAATCTCATAGCCCTGCGAGCAATCACCAGTGCAGCCGATTCGTCGCTGGCTAAGCCATACATTTTTAAGTATTTCACCAAGCCGATAATGCTTGAATAAGCTGGATTGACTGCAATTAACTCAATTCCGCGATTCGACAAAATAGAACTGAGTTGTTTGTAGAACTCGCTATATGCCCAGCCCGATAACATCCGCGCATACTTTCTACTTTCCTCCCCTAGAGATTGCTTTTTTGTTGAGAAATCTAGTTCTTCGCAAACTACGGGACATTCCAATTCCGTGGCTCTTACTGCTAGTTGCAAGCAGGCATAAACAATCTGAGCCTGCTGCTTGCCATTCGGTAAGCCCATCTGTAATGGAATCTGCCCTTTGGCTTTGAGATTCCCTTCAGTATCAACATACGCCCACCCAATAGAACCAGGATTCATATCGATACCAATGCAACCGTACATCCTATTTCTAGAAACTTGATTCACAGGCTTGGGAGTAAATTGCACGGCAATCACCCACTTTCCGTTTTTACGGTAGAAATGCCAGGTATACGCCCCCCATTCTGGTAGTCTATTTATGTTGCGATTGAAATCACCAACCTCGGAAGATACAGCTTTCCCGAATCGTGACTCTAAGCATTTGGGAACTCTAAAAGTTATTCTGCTCCCATTCCACTGGGAGACTTGATTGCCAAAAGACTCGTCTTTAGAGCCGACGACAAAAATATCACCGTGAGGGACGAAGACTTTGATTGGCTTGACTCTTAAGTGTTCTAGCCTATTCGTTAACAGGGTTAGTCTACGCTTTTTATTGTGTATTTGAAAGCGTAAACTCTGCCAATTGGTAGATTTGTATTGGAGCGAGCAAGCTATGGGAAAATTACAACCTGTCTTTGAATTATGCCATTTTTTCTTGGCATAAAATTTACGGGCTAATGCCAACTTACGTTCGGCTTTCTTGAGCCATGCACTAATGGATTTAATCTTGACTTCAAGAGTCTTTATGTGTAAAACTCTGTGTTCTTTAGCGCCGGCTACACGACATGAGGCTGCACTGATTACGCCATTTGCATGGCGCTTATTGATGCCGTAGGTTTGCTGTAAGTGTGTGTTCCAGTCGGACTTCTTGAATTGTGTACTTAAAAGTAAGTGGTTGACTGTTTCAATACTTGCAGCCCTGAAAATTGGGGCGTAAGCTTCTAAGAACATCTCGAAATCTGTAAATCCGAGTTCGTTGAGTTCATCTGCTGGCGTGAGCAAGCCTTTACAATAAGTTAAGGTAGCCATTGATTCGACCTCTCAATGCGGTTGCATCCTAGTATATTAATCGCTTCGCGCAGGATTTGCAAGTTTTTCAATGAGTTTCTTTTATTTCCGAAACGTCGCTGGCGAGGTCTTTTTCAAAGGTTACACCTTCTCTTTTGATCGAAATCATCAACGCTAATTAGTCTGTTCGTCAATTTACCGAGAATTTAGTAACTAAAACCTAGGTAAATCTAGGTAAAATGTCAACGGCTGTTAACCCTAAATTTTAATGTTTAAACTTTTTGATATTTTACGATCCCTTTAGGGCTGGGTTGCTGACTATACATAATACAAAGACATCTACCAAATCTCACTGATTGTTAGCAAATGTTAAAAAAAAAATTAAAAAAAATCTACACTTAATCAACCTCACCCCGCCACTGGCAGAGTGAGGTTGAAATCATGAAAAACTACCAACCTTGCGAGAACAGCCCCGGATAAAATCCAGTGCCGCCCCACAATCACCAGTTGTTCTAGAACAACTCGAAGTTGCTTGCAGTAATCGTCAGACCAGGTGTCAACTGAGCCACAGTCAGCGCAGAAGTACCTTGGTTGAAGTACAACACACCGCTTGTCGGATCGTAGACCAACTTGTTCGCCGTAGCAGCAGTTGGGGTGAAACCAGAAACCACAACAAACTCGGTAGCATCGAAGGTTGCGCCCAAAGCAGCTAAAGCACCGCCGGACTTCAAGCGAATCTTATCTTCCACAGGTGTAAAGTCAGTGATCGTGTCTACACCGAACTCTGGACTAGTGGAAGCGAAGTAGAAGGTATCGCTGCCAGCACCGCCTGTCAGCAAATCGGAGCCTCTGTCGCCAGAGATAAAGTCATTGCCAGCACCGCCATCAACAGTATCGTTGCCTTGACCGCCGTAGACGCTATCGTTGCCGTCACCGCCACTGACGATATCATTGCCAGTACCACCGTAGACCATATCATTGCCCGCACCGCCAAGTACGGTGTCGTTTCCTTCATCCCCAGAAACGATGTCATTGCCAGCACCGCCATCAAGGAGGTCATTTCCTTGATTGCCAAAGAGTAAGTCATCGCCATCGCCACCGGAGACCGCATCGTTACCTTTACCAGCAGCTACAATATCATTGCCAGGACCGGCACCGATGACATCATTGCCTCTACCTGATAGAACAACGTCGTTGCCAGCACTACCGGCGATGACATCGTTGCCACCAAAAGTCAGGATGATGTCGCCTTGTGGGCTGCCAGTCAACCTGTTGTCGCCTGCAATACCTCTAATATTCGAGCCACCACCTGTCAGTGTGACTGAAATTGCTGGCGTAGTTGGATTAGTTACCTGTGTCATTTACACTCCTCCTAAAAGATGAATCATTTTTCTACAATACACTTTTCCCTCCAAAGGGATTCAATAAATTAAACCGGACATCGGTTGAGACTCTAATTTACCCATCTGCTATAGGCTGTCATCTGAAGTACCCCCAACTAAGCTTCGTTATAGTTGGGGCTTCCAACTAACACAAAGATAATACAATATGCTGCAAATACACATCAACCATTTTTAATCCGATCGCGAACTCAATAGGGAGAAATCGCACCGGAGCGGTATTTAGTGTCGATCGCAACTGGTTCGATCGCCCTCAAGCGGGCTCTCACCCAGTTAGGTTCTGTTAGTATACTGCTATACAAATACTAGACAAGTCTAGACATTTGCTTCTAGCTTCATCGGGAGCATGGGAGCGGCTATCCCTCAGCAAGCTTTCACGGTTTAGCCAACCGCGATACATTAATTGCTCTCATTAACCAGACTTTTGAGTTCCACTGATAGTTCCCCAAACATCCAAATTTTTGCGACCATCTAAGATTGGCTGTGTACCATGACCATCCAGCACCCAGGCCACAAACCACCACATTCATTCCCACACCCAGGCTGACTCGTCTCCCCTCCGCAGTTAATTCTGCCAATCGCCAATCGATTAACTTCCGCTTATAGTAGCAACTCTTTCGGAATGAGAAAATCAGGCCTATTACTGTTGACACCCAGACAATAGTGAGCTGCGATACAATTTGCAATAATCCCGAACCAGGAGAGCCAACTGCCCCATGGCCCACCAGATTGAACTCATAACCATAAAGCAGGATTGTATTCAATTACACCATGTGTTCGGAGCTGTTACCTCAATAATTAACTAGGATTCTTCCTCTAATTTAGCTGGTGCTACTGGTTTTCTTGTGATGCTTATTTGCAAAAAGGAGAGAGGCAGAACTAAAGGCCAAAAAAGAGGGCCGAAAACTAAAGCGACCCAAGATATCCAGTCTGTTTTAGATGTAGCCGTATCGTTCCAAAAACGTTGAAACCAAACTAAAAAAACAATTGAAGCAATCAAGAAATAACCAATAACTATCATATTTTCCCACCTGTCATTTTCTAAACTCACAGTATTTGTGATTATTATAGATCGGATTGATTTCAGATTTGGGATTTTTGATTTTGGATTTCGGATGCTCCCCACTGATGAATCTCTGGGGCTTCAGTCACTGGGGCTTCAGTCAGTAGTCAGCAGTCCAACAATTTCAGATTTGGGATTTGAGATTGTCGATTGTACCCCGTCAGTCAGCGCGTTAGATTGAATCCGAGGCTTGGTTCTGCCTTAAATCCCCAATCTCGGCCTCAAATCGGCCTAGTCACCAGTCAGACTTCACCCCTTGGCCGTCATCAGTAGCAAGACATTAGGAATTATGAACTTAAGTGTTAAAATATTTTAAGATATAATAGCGATTAGATCCTAGTCCAAAGCTACAAATTGAGACGGATTTAGTACGGGACTCCTGGGAGCGATTAAATACAAGCCCCAGAGTTAATCACCGATGACACAAATCACTGATTCCCAGCCAATAGATCACATTTACTCGTGTATAGAAATCACATCAATCTTAAATAAATAAGTCAATACTATCAAAAGTGAGTTCAATAAAAATCCAATGATGACCAAAACACTTTTACCTCAATTTACCATTGCAGAGCTAGTCTTTCAGGTATATCACTCTGGTTTATTAACTCGGACTCACCGACAACAGATCAGGACAGCACTACTAAACGACGGTCTCACCGAAGAAGATCAAACAGCCATCAACCGTTTGCTGCACGCTGTGCGTCGCGGGTGGCTGAAAGTAGTAGATTAAAATCAGCCCCCATCTGATAGGGGATTTTGAATTTGAGATTGGGAATTTGGGATTTTGCCAGTCCTCAGTATTGTAAAACATGGGAAGCAATGAATCTGCGGCTTTGCTCCCTGGATAATTTCATGCCATTGTCATCAAAATATTGAATAATATCTGTAACATTTCAATCATATTAGGCATGAGCGACCTTTACATTTCTTGGTCAGATTACCATCGAAAAATTGAGGATTTGGCTGTAAAAATTGATGAATCTCAGTGGAACTTCGATCGCATTGTGTGTCTAGCCCGTGGTGGGCTGCGGGCGGGCGATATTTTGTCACGGATTTTCCACAAACCCCTGGCAATTTTAGCTGCCTCATCCTATGGTGGAGCCGAGGGGAAAGTCCGAAGTTCGATTAAATTTGCCCGCGATTTGACCATGGTGGGCGATGATTTAGGTAAAAAAATTCTGCTGGTTGACGATTTGGTCGATTCGGGGGTGAGTTTGCAGCAAAGTATCCTATGGCTCAAGAGTCGCTACAGCCCGGATATTCAGGAAATTCGGACGGCGGTGCTTTGGTACAAAGCTGGTTCCGCTGCGAAGCCAGATTATTATGTAGATTATTTGGCTGATAATCCTTGGATTCATCAACCCTTTGAAATGTATGAAAAGATGAGTGCGGCTGATTTGCGGGCGAAAGTTAGCAAATAGAACACTAAACATATAGTGGTTTTCAGTCGAATTCACTTTTTTTAATAACAGGCAAGATGCCTGTTCCACCATTATATTTACTGTTTGTGGCACGGGTCGGAGAACCCGTGCAAATTTAGTGACACAATTACCGAACCGAAAGAATGCGCGCACCCAATTCCATACTTTCCGCCAAAACTTCCTGCCGCGCCCACTTATCCGCAGCCAAAATATCATCTAAACCAGGACTTGTACAGTTATCTTGTTGATGTTTGTCGCAGGTATTTTCAATCAATTTCGGAATGTCCAAAAACTGAATCTTCTCCTCCAAAAATAGTGATACCGCCTGTTCGTTCGCCGCATTCAATACCGCAGGCATGGAACCGCCAGCCCGTCCAGCCGCATAGGCTAACTGCATACAAGGATACTTTTTATGGTCTGGTTCTCGAAAAGTTAAATCCCCAGCTTTTACCAAATCAAAGGGTTTCCAATCAGTATAAATTCGCTCCGGCCAAGACAAGGCATAAAGCAGTGGCAACCGCATATCTGGCCATCCTAATTGTGCTAAAACCGACGTATCTTGCAGTTCTATTAAGGAGTGAATTATGCTCTGGGGATGAATGACAATATCAATATCGTCATAATCCATTCCAAACAAATAGTGAGCTTCAATTACTTCTAATCCTTTATTCATCAAAGTCGCAGAATCAATGGTGATTTTCTGTCCCATGGACCAATTCGGATGTTTCAAAGCATCGGCAACTTTCACTTCCGCTAACTTTTCAATGGGCAAATCTCGAAAAGAACCTCCCGAAGCAGTCAGAATAATGCGCCGCAAGCCGCCTGGAAGTACCCCTTGGAGACACTGAAAAATTGCGGAATGTTCTGAGTCGGCTGGTAATATTTTAACTCCGTGTTTTTCGATGAGGGGGTTGACAACGGGACCGCCTGCGATTAATGTTTCTTTATTGGCTAAGGCGATATCTTTACCTGCTTGGATAGCGGCAATTGTTGGCAACAAACCAGCACAGCCCACTATGCCCGTGACGACGGCTTGAGCGTCGCCATATTTGGCAACTTCGACAATGCCTGTCTCCCCAGCCAGTAAAATAGGTTGAGGGTCGATATCTGCGATCGCCTCTTGTAATTCCTGTAATTTATCTTCGTCCCCAATCGCGACAATGGATGGCCGAAATTGTCTGATTTGTTGCGCCAGCAAGGTCACATTTCGTCCCGCGGTTAAGCCGACAATCCGAAATTGTTCGGGGTATTGAGCTACAATATCTAGAGTTTGAGTGCCGATGGAGCCTGTAGAGCCAAGAAGAGTTATTGCTTTCACAATTTTTTAAGGTTTTGTGGATTATTCTAATATTACGATTGCGGGGATGAAATTTGGCGATCGACTAATAGACCTCTCCAATAATTTTTGTGGAACAGGGATTCAGCCTGTTCCCACCTTAGTTTTCGGGAGATGTCTCATGAATTGGAGGATTTGTCAGGAGTCAGGTAGTGGCAGATTTTATGCGGAATGAGTCGAATTTTGATGATTCCAGTGAGGACAGCGGCGTCTCCATCACGGAAAATATAGAAGAAAGTCGATCGCAGCCACCGTCGAGTTTGCTAATTGCGATCGCCACTACAGCGACAATTTTATTTTTGTCTAGCAGTTTGCGACACGCCTTGTTTCAATCCACTGCTTTCGATTTAGGCATTTTTGACCAAGCGATTTACTTAATCAGCCAAAACCAAACGCCTTTTTCCTCTTTGATGCAGATGCACATTTTAGGCGACCACGCAGCGGTAATATATTATCCCCTAGCTTGGTTGTACAAAATTTACCCCGATGTGCATTGGCTGTTTTTAGTACAAGCAGTGGCTTTATCCTTGGGGGCTTGGCCTAGCTGGAGTTTAGCACGCTTGGCAAGTTTGAATCCAGAACAATCCCGCGCGATCGCATTTATTTACTTACTATATCCCGTAGTATTTAACATCAACTTATTTGATTTTCACCCAGAAGTAATCGCCTTACCCGCACTTTTAGCAGCAATTTTTGCAGCCAGTTTAAACAAAATTTTGTGGTTTAGTGCCGCTATTTTATTAATTTTAAGTTGCAAAGCAGTTTTGTCCCTAACTGTCGCAGCCATGGGTTTATGGCTATTGTTATGCGAAAAAAAACAACGATGCGGCGCGATCGCACTTGTTTTCGGTGTAGCCTGGTTTGTGATTGCTTCCCAAAAAATCATTCCCTTCTTTAGCGGCAGTGAAGTCGCCGGAGTAGGGCGCTACAGTTATCTAGGAAAATCGGTACTAGAAATTATTATAAACATCATCTTAAAGCCACAATTAATCTTAGGTAAATTCTTTTCAATTGATACTTTTAAATATATATTTCTACTCAGCTTACCACTATTTTGGGGATTGTTGCCATTCTCCAGCAAAATAGGAATGCGATATTTGCTTCCACTGCTTCCCGCCCTCCCAACTCTCGCCATCAATATCCTCTCAGACTTGCCATTTCAACGCAGTTTAGCCTATCAATATTCAGTGCCTATAATTCCATTTTTATTATTAGCGGTTATCTCTAAGTCAACCCCAGTCAACTCCGCACAGTCAAACCCCATCAACCCCGCACAATCAACCCCCCCCTACTCCGCACAGTCAACCCCCCCCTACCCCCCCCAAGGGGGGAAATTAGGAGATGAAAATGTTGAATTCTCGCCACCAATTAATTCTGAGTCAACCCCCCCCTACCCCCCCCAAGGGGGGAAATTGGGAGATGAAAATGTTGAATTCTCGCCACCAATTAATTCTGAGTCAACCCCCGTCAACCCCGCACAAGGGGGGAAATTAGGAGATGAAAATGTTGAATTCTCGCAACCAATTAATTCTGAGTCAACCCCCCCCTACCCCCCCCAAGGGGGGAAATTGGGAGATGAAAATGTTGAATTCTCGCCACCAATTAATTCTGAGTCAACCCCCCCCTACCCCCCCCAAGGGGGGAAATTGGGAGATGAAAATGTTGAATTCTCGCCACCAATTAATTCTGAGTCAACCCCCCCCTACCCCCCCCAAGGGGGGAAATTGGGAGATGAAAATGTTGAATTATCGCCACCAATTAATTCTGAGTCAACCCCCCCCTACCCCCCCCAAGGGGGGAAATTGGGAGATGAAAATGTTGAATTCTCGCCACCAATTAATTCTGAGTCAACCCCCCCCTACCCCCCCCAAGGGGGGAAATTAGGAGATGAAAATGTTGAATTCTCGCCACCAATTAATTCTGAGTCAACCCCCCCCTACCCCCCCCAAGGGGGGAAATTAGGAGATGAAAATGTTGAATTATCGCCACCAATTAATTCTGTGTCAACCCCCCCCTACCCCCCCCAAGGGGGGAAATTAGGAGATGAAAATGTTGAATTGTGGCAAAAAATTAATTCTGTTTTCCCCTTAAAAATATACCCGATTCCTGAACTATGGCGGGGAATGCAATTACCAAAAGCCATGATAATTTGGTCATTAATCATCTTCTTGTTTCTCGGCGAGTACAAAGACTTTTTTCTGTATCTAAATAGACTAGATACTTGGCAAGCAACACGGGAAGCGATCGCCCAAATTCAACCCCAAAGCAGTATCTTAACAGACAATAGACTAGCCCCTCACTTTGCCCACCGCCCCATAGTCAAATTGCTTTCCCAAATTTCACCCCAAACAGATTTAGCTGAATTTAAATACATATTATTAAACCAACGACATCCGTGGCCAGATACCGAAAAAATTGGTAATAACTTAGCCACTCAACTGCAAAATACTCCCCAATTTCAATTAACCTATCAAAAAAACCAAGTTCTGCTATTCAAACGCATCGCTGATTAAACCCATAAAATGCTAACCTTAAAATCCCTAAAACCCCATCCAGTATTTTTAATGATTGTCGCCACAACGATAATCTTATTTGCTTGCAGTAGCGTGCGACACGCTTTGTTTCATTCCACTGCCTACGACTTAGCCATTTTTGACCAAGCCATTTATTTAATCTCTCAAAATCAAACGCCATTTTCTTCTTTAATGGCAGTTAATATTTTAGGCGATCACGCGGCCTTTATTTTTTATCCCCTGGCTTTACTGTACAAAATATATCCAGACGTTCACTGGCTGTTATTCGTACAAGCAATTTCCTTAGCTTTGGGTGCTTGGCCTAGTTGGAGTTTAGCACGTCAAGCAGGCTTAGATGAAAAAAAATCAATAGCAGTGGCAGCAGTTTATCTGCTTTATCCCGCAGTCTTTAATGTCAATCTTTTTGACTTTCATCCAGAAGTCATTGCTTTCCCGGCACTTTTAGCAGCAATCTTGGCAGCGCGGCTGAACAAAATAATATGGTTTTGTGCAGCCATTGTCTTGGTTTTGAGTTGCAAAGCCGTGTTATCTTTAACTGTGGCAGCCATGGGTTTGTGGCTGTTATTTTTTGACAAACAGCGGAATTGCGGACTAATCGCTTTATTTCTAGGTGTGGGTTGGTTTTTGATAGCAACTCAGGCCATTGTACCCTATTTTAATCAAGGGAAAGAACACGCGGGAATTGGCAGATATCAATATTTAGGTAAGTCGGTTTTAGAAATAGCTGCTAATTTGATATTGAAGCCCCATCTAATTTTAACACGTTTGTTTTCTGGGGAGACTTTTGGGTATTTAGCCTTATTGCTATTTCCGGTAATTTGGTGGATTTCTCCACGGCATCTGACACCTTTGATTAGTGCAGCGCCGATGTTAGCTATGAACATTCTTTCGGATATTCCGGCTCAACGAGATTTAATTCATCAATATTCTATTCCCATATTCCCGTTTTTATTGGTGGCAGTGATTGCCAATTTGTCTGACTATAATCAGCCGGAATTCAAAATACCTAAAATATTCGATCGCCTCAGAATTTCTAGTTTATCTTGGGAGCGTAATATCGTAATTTGGTCATTAATAAGTTTTTTGTGCTTGGCGAAATACGGCTATTTTTGGAGTATTTATTTAGAAGGCATTGACACTCTGCCGGCAACGAAAGAGGCAATTTCTCTGGTTCAAACTAAAGGCAATGTTTTAACGACATCGAATATTGCTCCGCACTTAAGTCACCGTCCTGTGGTAAAATTAGCTTTGGCTCACACGCCGCCTGCAAATCTGACAAAATTTGACTATGTGTTGCTGAATTGGCGCTATCCAGGCTGGATGAGCGATCGAGATTTTGTGCAAAACTTAGTAACCCAACTCACCAACAATCCCCAATTTCAACTGAAATATCAACGGGATGACATTTATTTATTTACTAAACAGCCCTAAATGCGATCGCCCACAATTTCAAATGCTTTACCACCAGCCAGCAGTGCGTAAACATAGCTAGCCGTCGGTGCCCTTAACTCTGACACCACTTCCCCCTAAGTCTGCGTTACCCAGTCAAGTAAATTTTAAATTACCAAAAAACTGGGTCTAAAGCCCCGTTACTTCGACTACGCTCAGCACATCGCCTTCTAGGACGGCTTTAATTCAAGTGTAAAGATGTCTTGCAAGCTACAAGTTTATAGCTACAATTGCTTGTAAGCATGATAGAATCATCTCATGATTGTACTAGAGTTCAAGTTAAAAGGCAAAGCACAGCAATACCGGGTCATCGACGAAATGATCCGCACAGCACAGTTTGTCCGAAACAAGGCTCTCAGATACTGGATCGATAATCAAGGGGTTAAGCTAATTGACCTGTACAAACAATGCGCCATCATGGCTCATGAATTTGAATGGGCAGGAAAACTTAACTCAATGGCACGTCAAGCTTCGGCCGAACGTGCCATTTTTGCTATCCAACGTTTCTTGGCCAATTGTAAGGCAAAGAAACCAGGGAAAAAGGGATACCCGCAGTTCAAAAAACACACTCGTTCGGTCGAATACAAAACATCAGGCTGGAAACTTTCTACTGATAAAAGATGCCTGACTTTCACGGACGGCTTTGCAGTGGGAACGTTTAGGCTGCTCGGTAGTCGAGACTTGCATTTCTATGCACCCAAGGAAATCAAGCGAGTTAGAGTAATTAGTCGAGCCGACGGTTACTACGCTCAGCTCTGTATTAATGTGGAGCGAGTAAAAGAGGTGGTTCCCACAGGTAAAGCCGTTGGCATAGACGTAGGATTAAACCATTTCTTAACCGATAGCAATGGGGAAACAGTTGCGAATCCTCGACATCTCCGTAAAAGCGAAAAAGCTTTGAAGCGGTTGCAAAAACGAGTTTCTCGCAAGAAGAAAGGTTCGGGCAATCGTAAAGGCGCGATTAATAAGCTAGGAAGAAAACATTTAAAGGTTAGTAGGCAACGTAAAGACTTCGCCATTAAGACGGCGTTGTGCGTAGTGAAATCTAGCGATTTTGTAGCTTATGAAAACCTTCAAGTGCGGAACATGGTGAAAAACCATAAGCTCGCTAAATCAATTAGCGATGCAGCATGGTCGCAGTTTGCTCAATGGTTGCAATATTTGGGAAAAGTGTACGGTAAAACAGTAGTTGCTGTTGCTCCTCAGTACACTTCCCAAGATTGTTCAAGTTGTGGCAATCGCGTTCAGAAGTCGCTCTCAATCAGAACTCATGTTTGCCTGTGTGGTACAGTGTTAGACCGCGACCATAATGCAGCTTTGAATATTCTGGCAAAGGGATTGAAAGCCCGTGCAGGAATTAATTTAAATACGGTGGGGCACACCGGAATTAACGCTTGGGGACAGACCGACCTCTATTCGCTGGTGGTGACATCAACGGGCAAGTTGACTGATTGATCCAAGAATCCCCGCGCGTTCACGCCGGGGAGTGTCAAATAAATATCAAGTGTTTAAAATCACCTTCTGCGGTACAATCATGAAAAGCTCGTGACATCCTCAACTCCGATCCTAAACTATGAATACAACAGAGAACACAACAGAAAAATCCAAACTCTCCAACGAAAAAACCTTGGAGGCTATGAAGAATTTCTCCGAAACTTACGCCAAGCGCACCGGGACTTACTTTTGTTCCGAGCTTTCTGTCACCGCAGTCGTAATTGAAGGACTAGCAAAAAACAAAGACGAACTAGGTGCTCCCCTATGCCCTTGTCGCCACTACGAAGACAAAGAGGCCGAGGTAAAAGCAGCCTACTGGAATTGTCCCTGCATTCCCATGCGGGAGCGCAAAGAGTGTCATTGTATGTTGTTTTTGACACCAGACAATGATTTTGCTGGAACGAGTCAGGAAATTGGAATGGATCAGCTTCAAGCAGTCAGAGAGACTATGTAATCAGTTAAGTAGGCGGGCGTTAACTAGCCGCAGTTTTGAAAACAAGTTTTTCTGTATAGATATTTTTAAGACTTAGCTATCAAAACTTTTAATCAAATCCGCCTACTACAATAGGTTGCTCCCAAAAAAAATGTCACTGGCGGGAGGACATCGCACAATAATTATTCAATATTTCTCATGAATTTCTCGAATCAACAATTTCAAATCTTAAATTTAAAACCAAATGGAACAGGAAATGCCGACGGAGTTTTGGCAAGGCATCGAAGAGTTTAACAGTAAACAATTTTATGCTTGTCACGATACTTTAGAGGCCTTGTGGATGGAAGCAGGCGAGCCGGAAAAAAGATTTTATCAAGGACTTTTACAAATTTCTGTGGGACTTTATCACTTAGGAAATCAAAACTGGCGCGGCGCTGTAATTTTGTTGGGAGAAGGGATAAATCGGCTCAGTTATTATCAGCCTAGTTATGCCGGAATTGCTGTGGCAGATTTGCTCCAACAAAGCACTCAACTATTGAATGCTTTGCAACAAGCGGGTTCGGAAAAAGTGGCGGATTTTTTACCATTATTAAGTGGCGTGGAAGTTGCTAATTTGCAATTGCCACGCATTAGTTATTAGTTATTAGTTATTGGTTATTGGTTATATCGTTTCCGGCTGCATCGGAATGATTTAACCTTACTAGAACGCAGAGAACACAGAGGGAGATAAGAGAGATGAATAATTCCGATGTTACCGGATTTGATATTATTGGTTAGTGGTTATTAGTTATTGCTTATTGGAGGTAGAGTCTGGAAGACTCAAAACAAACAAAATAAATAATTAATAACCAATAACCCTTCGACTTCGCTGGCTGGCGACGCCACTAACAATTAACAACTACGATCGCCACTTGACAGAACAGCCGATCGCCTCTGTACTCGAAGGCTCTACCGATTCATCCTTCAGCAATTGGGCGATCGCACTTCGTAGATAAGCCACCTGCACCGCTGCGGCATCGTCAGCATTGTCATCAATCAAACCTTTGTAACGCAATCTGCCATCTCGATCTAGCAAAAATACTTCCGGTGTTTTAGAAGCCCCAAAACTTTCAGCGACATCTTGAGCCACATCTCGGATGTAAGGAAAATTGAGTTGATTGTTAGCCGCAAATACTTTCATGTTTTCAAAACTGTCTTCGGGATATTGATTAGCATCATTAGCATTAATCCCGATTAAAGTAAAATCCTCGTTTTGAAAATCTGCTTGCAGTTCTTTTAGGCGATCGAGATACAGCTTCACGTAAGGGCAGTGATTGCACATAAATACTACCCCGATCGCCTGAAATTTTTCTAAATATCGAGCTAAATGGTGAACTTCTTCATCAACTCCCGGCAGTTCAAAATCTGGAGCGTAGCCATTAATCGGAGTACCCATTGTTTCCCTTAGTAATTTTTTTTCACAGTCAACAGTCAACAGTCAAGAATCATATAAAGTGCAACCTGAATCCATCTTAACCCTATTTTTCAATCCATATCAATCACAACCATCGGGTATTTTGTCAAAAACCCGGTGGTTATGTCAAGGACTAAATAGCTTGCTGGTGGGACAAATTTTTTCACCCTTTTTGTTTGTGTTCTAACCTTCGTCTTGCTTTAGCCAACCTTGAGCCACAGCTTGATATCCAATCATTTTGTATGCTAATTTAGCGGCTGTAAATTCTGAGACTACAGAATCTACAACAGGTGCTAATTCCATAATGTCACAGCCGATCACTTCGTAGGACTCGAAGACACGGCGCAAAAATCCAGTCAGCGAATACCAATTTAACCCGCCCGGTTCTGGAGTGCCAACCCCTGGAATTAAAGTCGGATCGATGCCATCTAAGTCTATAGTCAAAAATACTCGCTTAGTTGTGATACTGGCAATTGCCCGATCGGCCCAATCTGGTTGAGTAGCAATTTCCCTAGCTCTAATCACATTAAGCTGTTTTGCTTTAATCAAATCAGCTTCTTCCTTACAGATAGC
This sequence comes from Microcoleus anatoxicus, assembly GCF_042465725.1. Taxonomy (GTDB): domain Bacteria; phylum Cyanobacteriota; class Cyanobacteriia; order Cyanobacteriales; family Microcoleaceae; genus Microcoleus; species Microcoleus anatoxicus. The sequence continues at coordinate 53,745 of NZ_CP120853.1, forward strand.
ACGAATGCCGATTTGCAGTGTGGGTAAACCCATATCAACCACCCGTCGCATCACACAGGCGTGGTTATGAATCGAACCTTCATACTCGTGTCGCAAGTCGCCGTGGGCATCAACTTGTATAACTGTGAAAGGTTCGTCTGGGTATGCTTGGCGATAACCTTCGACAACGCCGGCGGTGATGCTGTGTTCGCCTCCGAGGGAGATCACAAATTTATTTTCTGTAACTAACTGATACACTGCTTCTTGGGTGACTCGCAGCATTTCTAGGGATGAAACTGGTTGGCTGTTGCGGGTATCGGCGATCGGATCTTTTGTATAAATTCCGACATCGTAGCAAACTTCAGAATCGAGTTCTTCGTCGTAGCATTCGAGTTGATGAGAAGCTTCTAGAAGTTTGGCGGGCCCGTTTTCGCAGCCGCGACGGTAAGTGGTGGTAGCTTCGTAGGGAATTGGTAAAATAACTACTTTGGCGGTGTTGTAGTCGGGTACAATTTCTGAGCCTAGAAATGGTACGACAGCAGTGGAAACGATGGTTGGCATAGGGGAATTTTCAATAAGGCAAAAAATTCAGCATCTTTAATGGTGGCACAATATTGGCTCGTGCTGCAAAGGAAGAAGGAAGAAGGAAGAGGGAAGAAGTCACCCCCCCTCAGCCCCCCCCAAGGGGGGAAATTCAGGAAGAAGGAAGAAGGAAGAGGGAAGAAGATTTAACCGCAGAGGGCGCAGAGGGCGCAGAGGGAGGAGGGAAAGAAGGAAGGTTGCCTCGAATTGCGATACGGTTTGTGTTAAGGGTTTTGGTCTTTTGTACTGTTGAATTTTGAGTTTTTTACTTCTATGACTTCTTCTACGTTAACTACTGTCGCGCCTCAAACTTGGGTGTGGAAAGGCTTTCCGATTTGTTACCAGACTGCGGGAACCCAGGGGCCTGCGGTGGTTTTTGTCCACGGTTTCGGTGCGTCTTGGGGCCATTGGCGCAAGAATTTGCCGGCATTGGCTGTTGATTGTCGCTGTTATGCGATCGATCTGATCGGTTTTGGCGCTTCTGCTAAACCTGTGCCGAAATTGGAAATTGACTATTCTTTTGAGACTTGGGGTCAGCTAATTGCTGATTTTTGTCGGGAAGTTGCGGGGGGGCCTGCTTTTTTGGTGGGAAATTCGATCGGCTGTGTGGCGATTATGCAAGCTGCTGTGGATTTTCCTGAGATTGCTTCTGGTGTCGTTTTACTTAATTGTTCTTTGCGCTTGTTGCACGATCGCAAACGGGCCCAAATGCCTTGGTATCGCAGTTTAGGAGCGCCCATAGCACAAAAAGTTTTAAATGTCAAATGGATTAGTCAATTATTTTTCAAACAATTGGCCACGCCTAATACAGTGCGAAAAGTGCTTTTGCAAGCTTATCACCGTCCTGAAGCTGTTACTGATGAACTGATAGAAATGTTGTTGAAACCAGCGCGAGATCCTGGTGCTGTGGAAGTTTTTGTAGCATTTATTAGTTATTCTCAAGGCCCGTTACCGGAGGATTTGTTGCCTCGTTTGAGCTGTCCTGCTTTGATTTTGTGGGGTACGGATGACCCTTGGGAGCCGATCGCCCTTGGACGAGAATTGGCTAAATACCCGCCGGTTGAACAGTTTATTCCTTTGGAGGGGGTTGGCCATTGTCCCCAGGATGAAGCGCCGGAATTGGTGAATCCTATTTTACTTGATTGGATTAAAGGGCGATCGGCATTGCCAGCAAATTAGTATGATTGAACCGCGAAGACGCGAAGGACACGAAGGAAGAAGTGGGAAGAAGAAATTTCTACTCGTTACCAGGCTCTGGCCTGGTAATGCCGATCGGGAGGCTCTGCCGACCTTTCCTTCCCAAGCGAGGCAGAGCAAGAGTGATATGGGTTCCCAGGCTGGAGCCTGGGAACCAGTTATAGTTCAAACAAAGATGAAACTATCAGGTGTAAAGCCGCCTTGAATGACAGCTATTTGGTCTGATGTACCTGCTAAATTGATGGAGTTACCAACAATATTGTAGTTGGAAATATTCCCACGTAATTGGATGCGATCGATTCCTTGCTGAAAATCTTGAATCGATGCAAATCCGGTGCCACTATAGTATGTCTTGGTGGCATCTCCTAGTACAAAAATATCTCGACCCTGACCGCCAATCAGCGTATCCGTTTCATTACTTCCTGGTGCAGCACTCAAGGGATTTACTCCAATTAGGGTATCATTGCCAGCCAAACCTGATAGTGTATCGTTACCTTCTCCTCCTACTAAAGTATTGTTTTCGATGTTTCCGGTAAGGACATCTACATTGGGAGTACCTGTGACATTGACGAAATTCTCTGCCGTAAAATTCAGAGTGCCGATAGTGGGTATATTGTTAACCGCCAACTGATTCTGCGACAAGTCCACGTTAATAGAAGCTGTGCCGCTACCTGTAGAAGCATCGATGGTATTAATCTGTCCTAAAGGAGCAATTATGTCTTCTATGCTTTGCAGGGTATCATTACCGGCTGTGCCTTTGCTGACAAGGCCTTGAGCCTTCAGGGTAATGCCACTTCCTAGGGAAAGATAGCTAATTGTATCCGTCCCTAATCCTCCAATTATGCTGTCAGTGCCGCTACTACCTAGGATGAAGTTGTCTAAACTATCTCCGGTAATATTGTCGTTTCCTGCTGTGGTATTGATACTGTTGGCTGGCGGTGCGGGTGGAGTTTGGTTTTGGGGAGGTAGAGCAGAACTGGTAAGTTGTCCGCCTTGATTTTGAGGTGGTGGATTGCCTGGTGTACCTTGATTTTGAGGTGGTGGATTGCCTGGTCTGCCTTGATTTGGATCTGGTGGATTGCCTGGTGTATTAATTGAATTAGGATTAGGAAATAGTTGTGGCATGGTGTAATTACCTCGATTATTTTTCTAAGTTTCAAGCAGTTGTCAGGCTACAGAAATTGATTCTCGATCGCCCTTTGCTTGAGTCGCTACAATCATTAAGCTGGTTGAAGATGACATTTATCCCTGTGCTAGGATTACAGTTTTGTAATCTGGAGAAATTAGTGTTTTTCTGAATTTTGGGGTAAATTACGATCGCGGGAGTGGACGCGGTGGAATGCCCAAAATTTGAATCAACTGTGCTTCGCTGACTCCCAATTTTTTCGCTGCACCGGGAATATCTAAAGGAGGCGGCGGCGGTGGACAGGGCGGCCGATTCTTGTCACTTGGTGGTTCCGGGGGTTTGGGGGGTAGCCCCAATGCTTCGATTAACTTGGCTTCGGTGACTCCTAATTGTTTGGCCGCAGCAGCAAAATCTATACGGGGCGGATGTCTGCGCTCTTGACTTGGTTCTGGTGCGCTCTGGGCTAGTAGAGTATTAGAAGAACTAGCTGTAGTCCGATCGGGGAAAGTCAAGCTGCTAAATCCCAGCACCAAGGCTGTAGCAGGTAATGCGAGTAGTGAAGCAATTTTCATGATATTTAACATCGCCGAGCCAAAAATGTTGACAGCTACATTAAACTCCCAAAACATTACCTGCAACTCTGCGGATAGATTACAATTTTGTAATTTATTTAAATCAATGATGGAAGTCAGTAGTTATTTGTTATTTGTTATTTGTTATTTGTGATGAGCTACCAGCGCCCAATGCCCAATGCCCCATTCCCAATGCCCCATTCCCAATGCCCAACTTGAAAATCTATGAATGTTTTATATGTTGAAGATGAAGCAAAAATCGCCAATTTTGTTTGTATTGGTTTGAAAGAACAAGGCTTTGTCGTCGATTATTGCGATAATGGTAATGATGGCTACGATCGCGCGATGGATAATCAGTACGATGCGATCGTCCTGGATATTGTTTTACCGGGAAAAGATGGATTATCTATTCTGAAACTTCTGCGAAAGGCTGGACGCAATGTACCTGTGATTTTATTAACGGCTCGTAATGAATTAGACGATCGCATTGAAGGGTTACATCTCGGTGCTGATGACTATTTGGCGAAACCGTTTTTTGTAGAAGAGTTAGTTGCTCGGATTTATGCTGTGGTGCGACGGGCTTCTGGCGATCGCCAAAATATTCTCAGTGTTGGTCCAGTTAAGCTCGATCGCATTCTCCGAGAAGTTACCTGCGATTCTCATGCGGTAGAACTTACTACCCGTGAGTTTAATCTGTTGGAATATCTGATGCGATCGCCCGGTAGGGTACTCACTCGCACGCAAATCCTCGAACATATCTGGGGCTATGATTTTAATCCGAATACGAATGTGGTAGATGTCTGTATTCAACGCATTCGCAAGAAAATTGAACCTATCGGCGGTACGGGATGGGTTGAGAGCGTGCGGGGCGTTGGCTATCGGTTTCGCAAACCAACTTCCCCATCATGAAACTGCAATCTTTTCGCTTTCGGATTACTCTATTCTCGGCTGTTATGGCCAGTGTGGCTCTGATTGGCTTTAGTATTGTTTCGTGGTGGTTGATTTATGATGCTAAGGTGAAACGTCTTGATGCTGAAATCAAGAATCAGTTAATCCAATCTACCCGTCCCGCATCAACCCAATGGGATAATTATGCTAATTCTTTGCCATTATTTTTGGGGATGAATGGCAAAACAACTGTGGCTTTGCTGGTGAATGACAGAGATGGTAATTTGCTCTACAAATCGACTCAGTGGCAAGATGGAATTGATGCTGATTCACTCTGGCGATCGCTTCCTCAACCTCCTCCCGATCCTGTGAGAATACCTTTTGAATTAGCACCTCCCCCTCCACCTCTCAATGGAATTGATTCATTGTTACCGAGAGAAAGAAGACGTCCGCGCGATCGACCTCCTGAATTCGATCGCCCCGATTCATTCTCTCCCAGAGAAAGAAGACCTCCGCGCGATGGGCCTCCTGAATTCGATCGACCTGATTTTCCTCAAGTTTTCGAGGCTAAGCTAGCAACAAGGCGTACTAGCAAGACTATTTGGCGTGTAGGCGCAATTCATTCTCCTCAGACTCAAATAGCGATCGCCGTTAACTTACAGGCGATCGATCTAGAAATGACATCGATTGGTAATATCTTTCTGATATCAATTCCTGTAGTCCTTTTACTCGTAGCCGGTGGAGCCTGGGTGATATCGCGGAGTATTTTGTATCCAATTGGGCGACTAACTACAGCAATCCGCAATGTCACTGTACAAGGACTCGATCGTCGCGTGCCCCTTGGTTCAACGGATATAGAGTTTGTAGAATTAATTTCTGTGTTCAATCAAATGCTGGAACGTCTGGAACGGAGTTTTCAGCAAGCTTCTCGATTTAGTGGAGATGCTGCTCATGAATTAAAGACACCGCTGGCAATTTTGCAAGGCCAATTAGAACTGGCTTTGCATCAAGCCCCAGAGGAGTCAGAGATGCAACAAACTCTCAGTAAGTTATTGGATGAAGTGCGCCGACTGAGTGAAATTACCCGCAAACTTTTACTACTTTCTCTTGCTGATGCCGGACGGATGAGCTTAAATTGGGTTGAGGTGAATCTGTCTGCTCTGTTAGCTGAAATTGCTGAAGATATGGAACTGTTAGCACCAGATTTAGAAGTGCAAATGGCAATTGCTCCTAATTTATATATCAAGGGCGATCGCGATTTGCTGGTGCAGGTTTTGCAAAATCTGGTTGGTAATGCAATTAAATATAATTTGCCAGAGGGTTGGCTCAGGTTACAGGCTAACTGTCTGGGAAAAACAGTAATTGTGAAAATTGTCAATAGTTCTCAAGATATTTCTTTTGGCGAGGGCGATCGGATTTTCGATCGCTTCCATCGTGGCGACTCTAGTCAAACCCAAAAAATTGCAGGTTCGGGATTGGGACTAAGTTTAGCACGGGAAATAGCCAGGGCCCACGGTGGCGATATTCAGCTAGATGCTGCCATAGTTGGTCAAACAGGATTCACCCTTAGTTTACCTGTGGGCGATCGTGATTAACCTTAGATATTGCACCATTTTTAATGACTTCCCCAATTGCTCCCCATCACCGTTTCTTCAAATATCGAATTGCTTTGCTAATCAGTATTACTGTCATTATCCCTTTAGGTTACTTAGTGAGGTTTTCTCATGGTCCAACGCCGGCATGGTTCAACGACTCTTTTGGAAGCATCGCTTATGAAATATTTTGGATTTTGCTAACAGTTTTCTTGTGGCCACAAGCTTCGCTGGTTTGGACTGCTTTTGGGGTGTGTTTAGCTACCTGCGGATTGGAGTTTCTTCAACTGTGGCAACCTCCTTTTTTGCAAGCAGCTAGAGCTACTTTACTGGGACGACTGGTATTGGGAAACTCATTTACTTGGTCGGATTTTCCACCCTATTTTGTAGGTAGTTTGTTGGGTTGGGTGTACGTGCGGTGGCTAGCTAAATTGAACTTGATTAGGTAGGTAGAGTTTCATTTGATATAATACCATTTTCATAAAGTCCTACTACAGATGTAGTTCTTAGCCCCCCCCTTGGCAAGGGGGGGTTGGGGGGGTAGATATGTAGCGCTACTTTATGAAATTGATATAAGTCCCCTAGCCTAAAAAAAAGGACACAGCACTGCTGTGTCCCTAAAAATACCATGTTGAAAACTATCGACCTGAGTGAGACTTTTTACTCAACCAATCCTTCCCCAATCTGATAGTCACATCCGATTGCAAAGAACCGGTACTCTCAACCAAAACATCCCCAAAACCCACAGACTGGCGAATTGCTTCCGCACCTTTAACATCCCCATCTTGAGCCACAAAAGTAGTGACATCCAAGGGTTCTGGCCAATCTTTATAAACCTGAACATTCCGATAGCCAGCGCGAGTCAATGTCTTGACAAAATCTTCCACCGCAGCTTCATCACCGGTACTATCTTGAATCGCAACTTTCAGAAAAGTCGCATCAGCATTCTCGATTTTCCAAGTATTTTGACCGAAGTCAAAATGTTCGGACACCATAGTTTCGATCGCATTTTGATCGGGCAACCAGTAACTAGCCTTATAGTCCTTGGCATCGCTGAACTTACCGGGAACCATCAACATTTGCACGCTAGAGCGATCGGTTTTCGTCGCAAAACCAGCCAAAGCCACTAATTCCTCAACACTCAAATTTGTGTCAATATGAGACTGAATTACCGACAAAATTTTGGGCAATCGAGAAAGCAGACCGACATTAACTTCCTGTTCCACAAAAGCGCGCATCAACAATTGTTGGCGCTGCACTCTACCGATATCGCCCAAATTGTCGTGGCGATAAAGCAAATAGTGTACGATTTGTTCGCCGTTTAGCTTCTGCTTACCAGCCTTTAAATCTATATATAAATGCTGGCTTTCATCGGTATATTTCATGTCTTTAGGGACATTAATTGTCAGGCCACCAAGGGCATCGACTAAGCTTTTTATGCCTTGAATATTGAGGGTGACATAGCGGTCAATTCCCACACCGCCCAGGAGTCCGCTGACCGATTTGGCTGAGGAAGCCGGACCGCCATAGTAATTAGCTTCGTTGATTTTCACCTCCCCCCTACCTTCAACATAGGTGCGGGTATCTCGCGGAATAGAAAGTACGCTTAACTTTTGATTTTGAGGGTCGAACCTAACCAGCAACATGGTGTCAGTTAACCCTTTAAAAGAGTTTTGCCACACATCGTATCCCTGTTCCTTGTCGGGATGACCGTCAAGGTCGGAACTCAGAACCTTAAGTCCTAAAACTAAAATATTTACTGGGCGAGTGAGCTCTGGCATTTTCATGCTCAGCTTGGCCATATCCCCTTGAGAAAACACCGCCGCTTCTTCTGGGGTCAACTTCTGTTGCTGAAGCGGGGTTGTGGACAGAGAAACGGCTAGCAGTGCTCCGGCTGTGGCTGAGAGCATGGCGACTCCAGCTAAACCAAAACCAAATCCCAGCCAACGGCCTCGATGAGGCTGGGCAGATTTTCTGGTTGAGGGATTGGTGGCTGGTTGTTTGGTAGGGTCTTGATTAGGAGTTTTTTGAGCTGGCACTGGCTTCCTCACACACAATAAGAATAAAAAAAGATAATGGCAATTTGTAGTATCAACCTGAAGAGGCAATCAATCAATACGGTAAGGGCGGAAAATAACCCTAAATTATGATAGATGTTTGCCGACCAATTTTTCGGCTACGTGGCTAATGCCGGGGAGCCAGAGTGGTTGGCGTCTCCAAAGCCGAAACATCAGACTGAGGCTGATGATGAAATAGCTGGTTGTCAACAGGCTACTCATTAATAACATGGGAAGTGTCCAAGATTCCGCAGAAATGGCGACCGCTTCTAAAAAAATATGCCCTAACAGCCAACTTAAAGCTAGGGCAATGGCTAAACGGCTGACGGCTTTGTGTTCGGGGCTGCCCTGGTGGCGGTAAAGTTTCCACAGGGCAGGAAAAAAGCCGATGACGGGGATGAGTAGTACAAACAGACTTACTCGATCGAGTTCAGGATTTTCTAAGGGATCTCTGTTTTTCATATTTTTATCTACATTCGCAAGTTAAAACTTCCAACTCAAAATTCCTCAGCCCCCAGACCCACATTTTGATAAACTGGATACAGCCAAGGAGACAGGAGAACAGACGAAAGCCATGACCAAATCCCAAAAACCGATAGTTATTGCTCCATCTATATTATCAGCCGATTTTAGCCGTCTTGGAGATGAGATTCAGGCGATCGACAAAGCTGGGGCTGACTGGATTCACGTAGATGTGATGGATGGTCGCTTTGTTCCTAATATTACGATCGGACCGCTGATTGTAGAAGCAATTCGCCCCGTGACTAAGAAACCTCTGGATGTCCACTTGATGATTGTGGAACCGGAGAAGTATGTTGAAGACTTTGCGAAGGCTGGTGCTGACATTATTTCCGTTCACGCCGAACACAATGCTTCGCCTCACTTGCACCGCACTCTCGGTCAAATTCGGGAATTGGGCAAAATGGCTGGTGTGGTTCTGAATCCTTCGACTCCTTTGGAGTTGATTGAGTACGTGCTGGAACTTTGCGATTTGGTGCTGATTATGAGCGTCAATCCGGGTTTTGGCGGCCAAAGTTTTATTCCGACTGTGTTGCCAAAAATTCGCCAGTTGCGCCAAATGTGCGATGAGAGAGGTCTCGATCCTTGGATTGAGGTGGATGGCGGTTTGAAGGTGGACAATACTTGGCAGGTTTTGGAAGCGGGCGCAAATGCTGTTGTCGCCGGTTCTGCCGTGTTTAAGGCGAAGGATTATGCAGGGGCAATCGAGGGTATCCGCAACAGCAAGCGCCCGACTCCTGAGTTGGCCGCTGTTTAATTCCAAAATGCGATCGCATTCGATGAATTAGTAATAATCACAGCGGTTTGCAGTCAGGACAAATAGTTTTTATTGAAAAATGGAAGAGCAAATTCTTCCATTTTTTTTACGATCGAGCAGCGAAAGTATTAGCTAATAGGGAACCCGATCTAAATGTCAAATCATCTATAGCAATCCTAAATCATTTGTGAATTTCTTGCTCCCGGACCTTAGCAAGGTCCGGGTAGGGGTGGGGTAAAAAACTTACGACTCCTGCAAGGATTGCTATATCTGGCTGTATAATATAGCTAGGTCAAAAATGGAAAAGCAATGACGATCGCCATTACCCGCCATCCAACAAACGAATTAGCCGAACGCGGTTGGCGCACCGAAGAAATCGTCCAACCCGATGGCAGCAGGGTTTTCGAGGATATTCCCCTGACTGGGGAAGAATTTCTCCATCCAGAAGAGGGATATCATTTGCCAAATAGCACTTTTCACGATCGCATAGCAGGAGATATTAAAGATATTCTCACTCGCCACTACGCTAACGATCCAACAACAGCGGTTTTTCGCGATCTCATAGTTCGCTGGGGAATTTCCGATTTAAAAGATCATTGTCCCGATACTTGCGTGGTGTTTGGCATTCAAAATAAAGAGCAGGTGCGGACAGAGTTTTTAGTGAACTCTGAAGGCGCGCGTCCGTCTTTAATTGTTGAAGTGGTTTCGCCTCAATATCGCAAAGAGGATCGAGAAATCAAAGTCCAACAATACGCGAGGGCCAGCGTACAGGAATATATCATTTTCGATCGGCGACGCCAGCGAGGTCAAATGCTGGATGAGGTGTTGGGCTACCGTTTAATGGATGGCATCTACGTGCCGATTACTCCCGATGAAGAGGGACGCATTATGTGCGAAACCGTGGGTTTGTGGATGGGATTGCACGACGGCGAGGTGGTGATGGTGGATGCTCAAACTCAAGAGCGCCTGCTCAGATCCACAGAGTTCGAACATTGGGCGATTCAAGCCGAACAGCGAGCTACTCAAGCCGAGCAGCGAGTTGCCCAATTAGCCGAATTTTTGCGATCGCAGGGTATCGATCCCGATCGAATTTGAGCTTTGACGGGAATCCCCACACTATACCGATCGAGGTTAGTGTCGGATGAAAAGGGTTAAACTCAACGATATACACTCTGGATTAAAGAAACACTACGAGGCTGATGTAATTCTTCACCAAAATATTGCAACCTAAATAGACAATCTCTAAACGGTTGTTACGTTGAATCAATCGCGCCACATCCTTAGCACCCCGATCGCCAATACCATTGGTTCCCAATAATAAGCTAGCGATCGCATCATTGTTTGCCAATGCTTCAGTCACTAAATGACATCCCATTACACCTAAATCTTGCTTGCACAAATCAAGTCGTCCATCGGGCATTACTGTGCCGCGCGGGAAGACTATTTTTTGAGCGAGCGGTCGATCGGTTTGGAGATAATCGATTAACGATTTGAGTTCCATTACAACTTCGGAGGAAGAGTCTATGGGATTGGGTAACGGACAGTGAAGAGCGGTATTTATCATCTTTGCTACCAGGGATAGGGGGCGTAGTCTTTAAGAAAATGACCGTAAATCGGAGGATCGGGGTTTTCAATACCTTGAACGATCGGATCGTAAATTCTTGCCATCCCATCAATCGCATCTAAGGGCGTGTAAAAGCCTTGTTCTCCTTGAACTCGTATTTTCTTAGGATCGGGATTTTCATTGGTAATCCAACCCGTATCGACGCTGTTCATGAAAATATTAGATCGAGCATAATCAACTGCCGAGGTTCGCGTCATCATATTCAAAGCTGCTTTTGCCATATTGGTATGGGGATGATAGGATGTTTTACTGGATCGGTTGAATTGTCCTTCCATTGCTGAAACGTTGATGATAAATCGTCTTTCAAAGGATGAATGAAGTAGTAATGGTTTGAGTTGACTGTTAAGAATGAAGGGTGCGATCGCGTTCACCACCTGTACTTCAAGTAACTCAATCGTATTTACCTCATCTAGTTTTAGCAACCAGCTATTCTCGGGGCGAAGATCCAGTTGTTGTCCGTCAGCATCGAAGCAATCGCGCGGGAAGTAATCGGCGATCGCACCCGGTAGGCGATCTTTGTAATTCGGTTGACTTTCGAGTAAAAGAGATTGATGTCGAGGTAATTGCTCCTTTAATAGATTGCGATCGATCGGGATTAATGCTTGGGCGTTGTTACTGAGTATTTGTGATGCTTCTTCTTCTCGCTCTAAGAGATGCTGATAAAATGCCAATGGACGCTTGATAGTTTGAGCTGCATTGTTGATAATCAGATCGAGAGCTGATTCAGTATGGAATAAATCCCGTACAAATGTTTCTACTGCTGGAATATTTCGCAGATCGAGTCCGTGAATTTGCAGGCGATCGCGCCACTGCTCGAAATCGGGTTCTAGACTATAGCGATTAGCACAGTCATAGGGAAATCTTGTGGTCAGAATCACCCTAGCACCATCTTGCAACAGTCGCAATCCCATCTGATAGCCAATCTTGATGCGTCCACCTGTCACTAATGCAGTTCGCCCAACTAAATGGGTTCGCTGTTGTCGTTTTTGGTAATTAAATTGAGCACATTTTGGGCAAAGTGAATGATAAAAAAAATGAATTTCTGTATAGGGTGTTTTGCAAATGTAACAAAGGATGGGCTTGTGCAAATGCTGCGATCGGGTTGTTGATTCTGGTAAGGCAGCCCATGGCTGTTGTTGGCGCTGATGCTGCACCATGACGGTTGATGCTTTGAGTTGGCTATCTTCAATTCGTCGTTGTTGTTGTTGAGTTTGACGCCAACCTTTGCGTCCCTGTTTGTAGATTTTGGCAATCAAACTTTTGAAGCGATCGTGTTCGCGAATGACCGCTGGATCTTCTGAAATTTGTTGCAGAACATTGAGGCAAATTTCTAATTGGTCTGGTGGGATATTCATCTTGACCAACAAACAGGAGAAATTGAGCGCGAAAACCCCTTCATATATCCAGATTTGATATCGCTGGGTGGGGGCTAAGAGGATTTGAACCTCCAACTTCTTCCCTAGAAAGGAAGCACTCTTCCATTGAGTTATAGCCCCCAAAAAGGTGGAACTGAGGGAGACTCGAACTCCCAACCTCTGCGATGATGTCGCAGTGCTCTTCCCCTTGAGCTACCAGTCCCAAATCTTAGAAATCGCTGATACTACATTATAGTTATATCAATTCCGGTAGCATCGGAATAATTATAGCAATCCTAAATCATTTGTATAATACTTGTAGGGGCAAAACCCCCGTGGTCGCCCCCATGAGGCTGGGATAGGCAAAGAAATGCACTACCCCTACATATTTGTACGACTCCTGCAAGGATTGCTATATTGGCCGGAATGAGGAGACTATTGTGGTGCAACTCAAGCTGTTTATAGTAACGCCAAAGGTAATGCTGAGAGTGTAGTCAGCTTCAATCAAACGGATAGCTGTTAGATCCCCGACTTCTTAAAGAAGTTGGAGATCTGGGTCTTTAGACCGGGGAATGTCAATTATTTCGAGAGACTAGCGAGAATGCTTTCCATTTCAGCAAGCTCGATCGCCCCTGAGAAGGTTTTGCCGTTCATGATAAAGAATGGAGTGCCTTCTATACCCAACTTTTGAGCTAGTTGCACGTCTTTCCCAATGGCGGCTTCGGCAGCGGGACTGTTGCGATCGCTGTTGAATTTATCTAATTTCAGATTGAGTTTTTGGGCGATAGATCCGTACAATTCCTCACCTAACTGTTTTTGTCCCTCAAACAAAGCATTGTAATATTCCCAGAATTTACCCTGCTGTTGGGCAGCCCAGGCTGCTTTAGCTGCTGGTAGGGCTTGAGGGTGAATGGAAGTCAAGGGAAAATGTTTGTAGGCTAAAGTAACTTTGTCCTGGTGTTTGGCCATAAACTGCTTGACAGTATCGTGAGCGCGGGCGCAAAACGGACATTGAAAATCGGAAAATTCTAACAGTACAATCTGTTGCGAGGTGGCACCGGTACTGGGAGAATCGCCGATGGCAGATTTAGGATTAGTTTTCATCTCCTGCAAAAATGACTGCTGCGCTGCTTTCAGAGTCTCTTGCTGTTGTTGCTGATATGCTTGTACCGATTCCAAAATTGCTTGCGGGTTTTCGCGGATGATTTGCAAGACTTGCTCTTTTAACTTGGGATCGACTGGATTTCCACCGGCTGACTGGGCGGGGGAACAACCGATGAATACTAGGCAAACTGCTAACAGTACACTAAAGCCCAGGGCTTGCTGGTGGCGGAGTTTTCGCCAAATAGAGGATATCTTCATCTTTTTTTTGCTAATTCACGGCAAGACTTAATCCTACATTGCGAATTGGGAATTGAGCAGGGGGCATCGGGAATTGGGCATTGGGGATTGGGAATTGGGGATTGGGAATTGGGGATTGGGACTTGGGCATCTTCGGCTCAAAGCATTGCTTTTAGTAACACGAATTAAGGGGTAGAATTTGGTGATTTTGGTATAAAATATTAAAGGGCGATCGCACTGACGATCGCCCTTTATTGGCTTTAAAGATTAACTTTTAGGCTTGTTTGAAAACCCGACTATTTGCGGTTGTTGAGCCACTTAGCAGCAACTATTCCTAAAATACCAGCCACCACGGGATTTCCTAAAAACTTCATCAAACTAGGCTGTTCGGCTAACACTTCTCGGAAAATATCCGGGTGATTGTGATAGGTAAACGAGGCTAATTTGGTAACATCGTCAGCATTCATCCGGCTAGCGTGGTGAGTTGAAAGCCCTAGCTGTTGTTCCAAGGTGCGATCGTTCAATCCTCTCTTGCTCAATTGCTTGAAAAATTCCCGCGCCACGTCATCCCGTTCGTTTGGTTTAATTTGGGCGATCGCTTTTTGCAATTCCGGTTCCAGTTGCGCCGGCGGCAAGGAGTCATGATTCAGAGAATTACCAAATAATTGTTTGCGCTGCTGGGGCGAGGTTCGCTGAGCAAAATCGTCAAAATTTTCGTATTCTTCCCCGGATGTTTCTGGCATCATTTCTCGATCGCCACTTGCCAAATCGCTCATGATTTGACGTTTATAATTATCGCTGCTACTCATCGTAATTTTTTCCCAATCTAAACAACATTTGTATCTCATCTAGACACTGTTTTGCCAATAATTAGCGGTAGAGTCAATCACTTATTGGCGACATTTACCATTAACTAATTCTGTCAATACTTGTATTCTATTTGATTTGATTGCTGGTCATACTTGGCAGTCAAAATCAGTTTTTTATCTGGCGCATACACCAAAACAGTTACATCTTGGTTAGGAAAATTCTTGTGAAAACCTTGTGCTAAAGATTTCGCCAAATCCTTGACTTCTGTAGGGCGGACTTGGGGGGTGATCGCAACTCCCAGCTTGTTGTTGTCGCGCACATAAGCATCTTGAACCAGTCCCTTAGCCGTCTTTGTTACCCATTGACCAAAATCTTGACCTGCGGCGGTATTCCCCTGTTCTAGCTGCGCGTAATTACCCTGAGTGCCACCAATGGCTACAGGTGTATTCATCGGTTTTTGAGCTGAAACGCTTGGGGTGCAAGCTGTGGTAAAACTGAGCATTAAAACCAAGAGTAGTCCCACAATTATTTGGCGACTTTGCTGAAATAAACTCATTTTTTTCCTCCTATTTTAAAAAAAATTGAAGAGTTGAAAGGGTCTGAGATTGAGACCCTTTCACCAAACCAAATGTTAGGCTTTGTCTATTACGTCTTTGACTGCATCTTTGGCGTCTTCGACAGTGTGGCTGGCTTCAGCTTGTTTTTGCTTGGCTTTGCCTTCAGCTTTATCCTTGGGATCGCCAGTAACATTGCCCAGAGCTTCTTGAGCTGCACCTTCGATATTTTTGGCAGTTGCCTTTGCTCTATCTTCAATACTCATTGGTTTCTCCTTGTCTGTATTTAGCTTTACAGTTTGTACATAAACTAATAATATTGATTGACTCTCTTATTTGCACTCCCTCTCTAGGTAGAAAGAAGTCAATCAATTTTTTTTGATGTTTGATTAAAAAATTGATGGAGGATGAATTAAATGACAATTTTTATGCTAAATTTTAAATTCAAAAATAGGTGCGAGCAAGACAGTATCTTGCTCGCACCTTCTTGCTTATTCCTGCTTACTAACGCGGTTGCCGATCCCTTCGACTTCGTGACAGTAGAATCAAGATAAACGTACTCGTTGCACATTCTGCCTTCTGCCTGCCTGCTGCTATGTATGGTGATGACATTCTTCATCTACTTTGTGCTGCATTTCTTCTTTCAACTGTTCCACAGCACGCATCGTGTTAGCATTGTCTTGTTTCTGCTGCCCCAGGGCTTTTTCGCTTTGCTCGGCGAGTAATTCCTGTTTGGATTTAGGTAAACTGACTTGGTTACTGGTGGCTGTCACGGTTGCATTTTCTTCAATATTCATTAGCCTTCATCCTTTTGTTTGACACAAATATTTTAAATGTGTTTAGATGCAATCTAAGCATAGATTAATACTAAGAGAAGTAAGAGTTATGTCCATCTGTCTGAAGGGAGATTGCGGCAAAGGTTTGAGGGCGATCGGCACTTGACCGTCCCAGGGGCAAAATACCAGCTAGTTACAGATCGAGAGGCTGTACCAATTGCAAAGTTTTGTTAAGGTAGGGTTAAACAATTTAGAAAAGAACAGTTAGCATTCCGATCGACTGTCCCAGATAGAACTAAAATTTATAAGTTAGTAAAATGTATGTCAAACCCTATGGGAGCAAGGAGCAGTAATCCCTTGAAAGCAGCCGTCCCCGATCGCCAGCCAATAAAAATAGGCGTGTTGCATTCGCTGACGGGCACCATGTCTGTCAGCGGAATTTCAGTTAAAGATGCGACGCTGCTAGCTGTTGAGGAAATTAATGCCAGCGGAGGAGTGCTCGGACACCCAGTGGAAGCAGTTATCGCAGATGGCGCAAGCGATTTGCAAACTTTTGCTCAAAAAGCTAAGCAATTACTCCTAGAACAACAGGTGGCGGTAGTATTTGGATGCTGGACTTCGGCCAGTCGCAAAGCGGTGCTTCCAGTGTTCGAGGAGTTCAATGGGTTGCTGTTTTATCCGTTACAGTACGAAGGACTCGAACAGTCTCGGCACATTTTCTACACTGGTGCTGCTCCCAATCAACAGATTGTACCTGGGGTGGATTACTTGCTGGGACTGTCGAAGCGGAAAATTTTTCTCCTGGGTTCGGATTATATTTTTCCCCGCACGGCAAATCAGATTGTGAAAGCTCAACTGGCGGCAGTCTCCGGGGTGTTGGCGGGGGAAGTTTATCTACCACTGGGTTCGAGGGATGTTGATGAGGCGATCGCCCATATTCTAGCAGTAAAACCCGATGCCATTCTGAACACTCTCAACGGCGATAGCAATGTGGCTTTTTTCCAAAAGCTGCGGGAAGCGGGAGTGACGGCGGATGAGTTGCCGGTGATGTCGGTAAGTGTAGCAGAGGAAGAAGTACGGGCGATCGGACCTGAAAACATTGCGGGCCATTTGGTAGTTTGGAACTATTTTCAAACAGTCGATACACCAGAAAATCGTGAATTTGTGAAAGCCTATAAAGAAAAATATGGGCAAGATCGAGTGACAGATGACCCCATCGAAGCTGCTTATTTGAGCGTTTATCTGTGGAAAAAAGCAGTAGAAAAAGCGGGTTCTATAGAAGTGACAAAAGTGAGGGAGGCTGCTAAAAATATTGAGTTTGCCGCACCCTCCGGCATGGTAAAAATAGATGCCAAAACGCAGCATACCTGGAAAACAGTGCGTATTGGAAAGGTGAGGTTAGATGGTCAAATTGAGGAGATTTGGAATTCTGGCGCATCGGTGAGTCCCGATCCTTTCCTGAAAAATTATCCTTGGGCGGCGGCACTGATTTCCAAGCAGATATCGGTGGGAACTCGCGCTTCTTTGATCGGGCTGTTTACGATCTTGGTATTGATAACTTGGATGGCCGTGGGCATCGGGTGGATCGGTGCTACGGAGATGCAAAACTATGTGCTGGCGATTAAATCAGCCTCAGTGGAGGGGGGAGTTTCTGACGAAGTAATGGCGGTGCTAGTGCAGCAGACTTTGCGGGTGGTGAGCCGCACTCAGCGTTGGCTGATGGGGGCTTGGATTTTGAGTTCGATCGCCGGCATAGTTGCTTTGGTGTCGGTTTCGGCACTGATTAGGAAGATTGGCTGGCTGCAAAAAACTGCATCCATGATTGCCAGCGGTGATTTGACGGCTCGATCGCCGATTATTGTTTCTAATGACGCGATCGGCGTGCTCTCTTCTACTCTCAATACAATGGCACAGCAAATTAGCAGTTTGCTCAACGGCTTGGAAGTCCGTCGCCAGCAGCTAGAGGAACGTAGCCGGGAATTAGAAATCGCTAAGGACGCTGCCGAAGCCGCCAACCGGGCTAAAAGTACATTTTTGGCAAATATGACCCACGAATTGCGAACACCTTTAAATGCGATTCTCGGCTATAGTGAGTTGCTGCAAGAAGAGGCTCAGGAACTAGGCGAAGAAGATTTTGTGATGGATTTAGCCAGCATTAATATAGCAGGCAAGCAGTTGCTAGGTATTATTAGCGACATCCTGGATATTTCTAAAATTGAGGCGGGAAAGATGACTCTATTTTTGGAGACTTTCTTGGTGTCAAATGTGGTGGAAGAAGTGGTAACTACCGTTAAACCCCAGGCGCTGAAAAATAGTAATACTCTGGTGGTGGATTGCCAGCCCAATCTGGGCACGATGCGGGCTGATGCTGCCAAAGTGCGGCAAGCGCTGCTGAATTTGGCGAGTAATGCTGCTAAGTTTACTAATCGTGGTCAAATTACGATTAGTGTTTGGAAGGAAGAAACGGCGGTTTTTCCTAGCCCACATTCCGAGGAAAAACTCAATGTTGAGTCTAGGTTTCACCCGCAGTCGATCGTGTTTCAAGTCAGGGATACAGGCATTGGTATGACTGAGGATCAGATGATGAATCTGTTCGGGGCTTTTTCCCAAGCGGATGACTCTACTACTCGCAAGTACGGCGGTACTGGTTTGGGGCTAATCATTAGCAAGAAGTTTTGCCAGATGATGGGGGGTGATATTAGTGTTGAGAGCGAGTTTCAAAGCGGTTCTACTTTTACGATCCGGTTGCCGGTGGTAGTTAAAATCGAAACAGAAGCTGGGGGCGATCTAGAATTAGAACATCAGTCTGATTTATATTCACAAATAGATGTAGTAGAAAACGAAAACATGGATGAAGTGAGAGCGGCTATTTCCCTAGAACCAAATTCTACAGTGTTGGTAATTGACGACGATCCAGACACACGGGATTTAATGACTCGCTGCTTGTCCAAACAGGGTTTTCAAGTGCATTCCTCCGCTAGCGGTGAAGGGGGGCTGCTGTTAGCTAAGGAGTTGCGGCCCGATGCGATTACTCTGGACGTCATGATGCCGAGCATGGATGGCTGGACGGTACTTTCTGCTTTGAAAGCAGACCCTGATTTGGCTGAAATTCCGGTGATTATGATGACTTTTTTGGACGACAAAAATCAGGGTTTTAAGTTGGGGGCTGCGGAGTATTTGAGGAAGCCTTTTGATTACAAACGTTTTGCAGCTTTGTTGAATAAATATCAGCAGCCACCCAATTAGTTAGTGGTTATTTGTTATTTGTTATTTGTTAGTTAATACTGTAGTTTTGGTTGAGGCAATCCTAAAGTGTATAGTCTGTCACAACTAACTAATAACAACTAACCAATAACCACGAAGGACAACTTAATCTAAAAATCCCATTAAAGTAGAGCTATCGTCAATGTCATTGGAGGCAATGGGGCGATTTCCACCCATGGTGGAGTAAACTTCATCAATGTGAAGAGTGCTGACACCCACAGGCCGCGCACCGGACATACTGAACATTTCACTGACTTGCATCGTGCTAGAGCCGATCGGGCGTCTCCCCAGGGTAGCGACTATTTCTAAGTCACTGGCTTCTACCGGGCGGTTGCCCACAATACCATAGGTTTCGCTGATTTGTAGGGTGTTAACGCCGATCGGGCGATTTCCCGAAATCGAGAGCGTCTCGCTGACGGTAAAGTCGTTTGGTCCCACAGGGCGGTGGGGCAAGGCAGGGGGTAGATAGAGTTGAATTCCTGTTGCTTTGGGCTCGCTAGCTGCTGTCGCTTCGCTCTTAGAAGCTGCTTTACCACGACGGGCGATCGCATTACCTTTACCTTTGGGGCTGAGAGTCATAATTTTTTTCCTTTTGAATTATTGGGCTTTTGATTGCTGGGTTCGGAAAGCGTCGGACTGGGACAACTGCTTTTCTAGGCTTTCTGCTTTCTATTTTGGTCAATGTTAAAATAGTATTATAAACTCTAACAAGTTTCTCAACTAAATTGCAAATTAATTGCATTTTTGTTAATATTTATTAGTAATAGCTACATTTTCCTATGGTAACTGCGGCAGCATCTTTTCAATTACAAGCGCCCTTTGAGCCTACAGGCGACCAACCGGTAGCGATCGCCCAACTCGTCCACACCATCCAAGCGGGCGATCGATTTCAAACCTTACTCGGAGCCACAGGTACAGGCAAAACCTTTTCCATTGCAGCCGTGATAGAAAAGATCGGCAAACCTACCTTAGTGCTCGCCCATAACAAAACCCTTGCCGCTCAACTTTGCAACGAACTGCGTAATTTTTTCCCCAACAATGCAGTCGAATATTTTGTCAGTTATTACGACTATTATCAACCAGAAGCCTACATCGCCGTCAGCGATACTTACATTGAAAAAACCGCAGCAATTAACGACGAGATCGATATGCTGCGGCACTCAGCCACGCGATCGCTCTTTGAACGTCGCGATGTCATAGTCGTAGCATCCATTAGCTGCATCTACGGTTTAGGAATGCCCGCCGAATACCTGAAAGCAGCTATCCCTTTGCGAGTAGGAATGGAAGTCAATCAGCGACAAGTTTTGCGAGATTTAGTTAACGTCCAATACAGCCGCAATGACATAGATTTAGGTAGAGGCAAATTTCGCGTCAAAGGCGACGTGTTAGAAATTGGCCCCGCCTATGAAGATAGAATTATCCGCGTAGAATTCTTCGGGGACGAAATCGATGCCATTCGCTACGTGGACCCAGTGACAGGTAAAACAATTCAACAAGTAGAATCTTTAAACATTTATCCAGCCCGCCACTTTGTCACGGCAGAAGATAAATTAGAGGCTGCTTGTCAAGGCATAGAACTTGAATTGGAAGACAGGCTGGTAGCATTGGAAAAAGAGGGTAAACTATTAGAAGCTCAGCGGATAGAACAGCGCACCCGCTACGATTTGGAAATGCTGCGAGAAGTAGGTTACTGCAACGGAGTTGAAAATTACTCGTGGCATTTAGCAGGCAGAAATGCCGGGGAACCGCCGGAATGTTTGATTGATTATTTTCCCAAAGATTGGATGTTGGTGATAGATGAATCCCACGTCACAGTGCCGCAAATTCGAGGAATGTATAACGGCGACCAAGCGCGCAAAAAAATATTGATCGAACACGGTTTTCGTTTGCCTAGTGCGGCCGATAATCGCCCTTTGAAAGCAGAGGAATTTTGGCAAAAAGCTAATCAGTGCATTTTTGTGTCGGCAACGCCGGGAGATTGGGAAATTGAAATTTCAGAAGGCAGAGTTGCCGAACAGGTGATCCGCCCGACAGGAGTAATCGATCCGACGATATTTGTACGTCCCACGGAGGGTCAAATTGATGACTTGTTGGGTGAAATCAAAGAAAGAGTTAGTCGGAACGAGCGGGTTTTGGTGACTACTTTAACGAAGCGGATGGCGGAAGATTTAACTGAATATTTGCAGGAGAGGGGGATTAAAGTCCGGTATTTGCACTCGGAAATTCAGTCGATCGAACGGATTGAAATTATCCAAGATTTGCAGGATGGAAAGTTTGATGTTTTGATTGGGGTGAACTTGTTGCGGGAGGGTTTGGATTTGCCGGAGGTGTCTCTAGTTGTCATTTTGGATGCGGATAAGGAGGGGTTTTTGCGATCGGGACGTTCTTTGATTCAAACTATTGGGCGGGCGGCGCGGCACATTCAGGGACAGGCGATTTTGTATGCGGATAATTTGACGGATAGTATGGTTAAGGCGATCGATGAAACCGATCGCCGTCGGGGCATCCAGTTGGCGTATAATAAGATGCACGGGATTACGCCGCAGCCGATCGCGAAAAAGCGATCGAGTAATGCGATTTTGGCATTTTTGGACGTGTCGCGGAAGCTGAATTCTCAGCAGTTGGAGGAGGTTTACGAACACGCAAACGAGTTATCTTTGGATGAGATTCCTGATTTAATTAAGCGGTTGGAAACGCAGATGAAGGAGGCGGCGAAGAAGTTGGAGTTTGAGGAGGCTGGTAAATTGCGCGATCGCATTAAGCATTTGCGGGATAAGCTATTGGGACATTAAGGAAGAGTGGGAGGATATGATGTTCGATCGCATTACCTTCGATCCGAAGTATAAAGTATTAAGATCAATGCCATGACTACACCGACTCGCTTAGAGTTTCCCATCGCTAAAGCTCAATATCTATTCGCCAGTGCCACTGAACCAGGAAAAGGAGGAGATAAGCAGAAATTCTGGCGGGAGGTGATGCGGTTTGAGTCACCGGAGGCGATTCGAGACGCAATTATAGCCCAAATCTCGCTAGAATTGTTACAGCCAGTCGGGCAGAATGACTATGGACAACGCTACGAAGCTATTATTTTAGTTACAGGGCGATCGGGAGTATCTTGGCAAATCCGTACAGGTTGGATTGTTTTATTTGGTGAAGATATGGCTAGATTTGTTACCGCATTTCCTCAACGCTTTGGGAGACAGCAATGAGCAAATTTCAGTTATTGGATGCAGTGACTTTAACCGAAGCAGTCGCTCTGGCAGATGGCGGAGTTGCACCCCCAGAAACGGTCGGGGCGATTGTTGAGGTATTCAAAAACGGTGAAGCTTATTTAGTCGAGTTATTTGGTGGATGGGTGAAAGCAGAAGTTGGCGGAGATTTTGTTCCCGCAACTCAGGATCAGCCAGAATCATTTATGGAAACGATAGGTGTTGAAACAGTTTATCCGCATCAATTACAATTAGTAAAATCTGCCAGCGAACTTATGGGAGTTAGAGAGCGTTTACTGTCGGTTTTAAATAATTTATCTGAAGAGTTGGTGGCTGAAGTCTGCGACTTTGCGGAGTTTTTGCAGGAAAAAGAGCAAAAAGTGCGATCGCATTAAGCATCTGCGCGATAAACTGTTAGGTCATTAAGGAATAATTGAAAAATTGAATAGAGCTTTCAGTCCATTGGCGATCGGCTGATACTCTTCAGGAGTTAAAGTGCCAAGATAGCGCGATACTCGTCGCATATCTACAGCACGTATTTGATCCAGCAATACTGTCGAGTCGGAAATGAGATTTCCCACTCCTGCCGGAAGGCTTGGGTATAAGATGGGATTTTGTGCAGCCCAATTTCCTGATTGTCTGGTTATCGGCACAACAATTACCAGCGGAAAACGTATCGCACCTGTTTGACTGGGTATCCCGACTACTAAAGCAGGACGTTTTCCTTGCTGTTCGTGAAATGGAGGTATTTGAGGGGCGAAATCAACCAGTACAATATCCCGGAGGGTTATATTAGACACTGGATTTTTCGACCCCTTCTTCTTCAACAATAACGCAACCTACCCCAGGTAGATAGCGCACGGCTTTACCAAGTGTCATGGGGTCTACATCTCCCCAATCATAGGGTGGAATTTCACCTTCTAGGTAAAGTTCGCGCCAAGTTGAGTTTTCCAACTCTTCGTCAGAAATATCAGGGAAAAGTATGAGCACTTCTCCAATACCGACAGGAAAACCATTGAGTTTGCTCAAGCCATCGATTACGGTAGCTAGAAGGGATAAGTCTATCTGGTGCAGATTTTCGGCTTTTTGGATCAGTTGGTAGATGGTTTCAGGATTGACTGTTTCGGGGATTACTTCTACCAAGCTGTCAGGGGTGAAACCTCGACTCTTAAGGTATTCAGCTAGTTGCAAACGAATTGTACTCATAGTTTTTGTGAGTAAAAATTTTTAGGCTAAAGTGCGATCGCCTTTTACCATTTTCCTATTTTTTGGATGGAAAGGGCGATCGTACTTTCTATGAGATTCCTAGTCTGTCTGCTGCATATTCGCGATCGTGCCCAGAGGAGGTAATGCCGTAAATTTTGGGCGGACATCCGGCATCTCCGGCTTCTTCGGCAATTGTCGAAAAAAGTTTTGTTACATCGCTATATTTGAACACCTCGTCAAGCTGATAGCTTAATCTTTTACTTCTTCCGTTTCTTTGAAAATATCCTCATCATCTTCAATTTCATCAGATTCTTCTTCATCTTCCTCAAAAGAGTCAAGCGAATCTCGAACTTCAGCAAAAGAATCATCCGATTCAGAAGATTTTTCTATCTGCTCATCAATAAATTCAACTTCCGGTAATATCACATGAAAATCTTTTCTCCAAACGGAAATCAAAGATTCATTCCAGTTAACCTCGCTGCTGACATCATCTCTAGTACGTTTTATCAAGTCTCTCACGCCCTCAGAGGAATCTAGCAATATCATTCTAACCAGATCTATACATTTATCAGTCCCAGAACCTGTAGTGATCATGGTTAGTTTTTCATTGGATCGCACTAGAACACTAGACCAATGGGGTGCATTTCGGTTAAAAAATCCCTCTTTATCCATTTTAGTAATACTAAGCGATATCGCATCAAGAATCGCTGGAATACGGTACTCTATTCTTATCTTAAGTAGGAACCTTGAAACAGCGGAAAAAAGAATTTTTTGCCCTAATATAGTATACAAAATGTTAGAATCTCGTAATTCTTTTATAGTTGCTTTTTGGTTTGCACTTAATCTAGATTGCTCCGGTTGAGTAGGAATATTGATACCAACGTAATTAATCTGTGCTACCCAATCCTTGAATGGCTGAAGTTCAGTGAAAAACCACTTAAGCAATGCTTTTGTACTTATTTCAGGAAGTTTAGGATGAGACTCGTAATAATTTTCCAGAGCCATATTACGCTCAGTTGGTGAATAGAATGATTTCTTTAAAGCTTGCTTCTGATAATCTTTCAATAGTTCAATAGTACATTGGCTAACCAAATCTAGAGTCGTTAGATAGGGTTCTGATTGGGTCAAGTTTCTTGATTTGGAAGACCATTTAACAAATTTATCTTCAAGCACTTCTTCCTCTAAAAGTTTTCTAGGAATCAATGCTGATATTTTACTGTCATCCAGCAATAATTGAGTTTGTTTATCGATTGATTTTGCCGTCTTGTTGATCACTGTAAAAATATTGCGAGTTGCTTTGATTATTTCATCTCTTACTGTTTCGCTTAAGTCTGCATGACCAACTCTACCAAGATTACCAAATACTAGATAAACAACTGGTATGTCAAAAGTTTCGTCGCACTTAAAATTCTCATTTATTTGTTGAGGACTTAAAGGCTCTTTTTTAGTATAGGCGTTCCAGTATCTCTTTAATGAAAGAAGTCTATGTTGACCATCAATTACAATTCTAGCTACGTTTTTATATAGCTTTAAATTGACCCATTTTTCAACAGTTTTTCCCTGACTACTAACTTCAGAAAAATCCCAAAACTCTCTTTGGTTATTCGAGTTTGGCAAAAGTACAACTACAATTGAATTAAAAAAGCGAATTCCACCCTGTGCTAGGTAAGAAAATATTTCTGTATTCGCTCTGTTTTCATCTAGTTTTCTCTGAACTCTTTCAGAAAAGCTCCAACTGCCTTGAATTTCATCAGCAAATCTAATATTTTCAACTGCATCACTTTGATCTAGAGTTGTTATGAAGTACCTAACTTCACCAAATTTACCACTGATTGCCTTATATTCTATCGTCTCTGGAGACTGATTATCTAATTCCATTTTCTAACTACTCTGTGTATTAAACTTAGGTTGACATAGTTGAATTAACAGACTTTCTAACTCTCTAGAAATGTTTTTGGGGCAAGGTAAACAAACGAATAAAAATTTATCAGGGGATCTGGAGTTTCCGTACCTTGATAAAAAACCATCGTCTCGATCCAAATGTTGGATAAATCTATCTCTTAAGTTGCTTGCTGTGCCGATGTAATCGGGGCGTTGGAAAATGCTACATGAGATCAGAAGACTTTTTAAAATTCTTCGTTCTTTAGGCTGAGAAACCGCTTGGATAAATTGCCCCATTTTTTGAGACAAACCCACTGACTCTCCACAAGTATCGACAATAAACTTACTTCTATTATCTTTTTCAGAAAATTTTGTTTTAAATACTGTATTTTTTAAACGATTATCTACACCATCAGACAACTTATTTTCTAAAAAATCAAAAGCGTGATAAAAAGCATAAATCCCGGATTTTTCAGGAAGATCGTCTGCTGCGGATATAGTTGCTGTTACTACAGTAAAATTTTTAAAAAAGTTGTCGTGGACTGTTTCTTCCATAGAGTATAATTTGAAAAAGTACCGCTCACTTTTAACAATCAGAAGTATCTCACTTTTACTGCATGGCTGGATGAAGCTGTAATAACTCGTAACACATCCGCAATAGAGCGATCGCCTTTTACCATTCTCTTATTTTATCGATGAATTGGCAGGTTGATCGCCCTTCACACCACCCAAACCAACTACTTACTCAATACCACAGCATCCGTACTGCTAGCAAAAGCCGGACGAATAAACTCCTCTTTCTCGAACAGCGTGATGTAACCCTTATCTACAGCTAGCTGCATCACTTCCTGAAGAAAACCTCTGAGTGTATTTAATACGTGAGTGCGATCGAACTCAAAAACCTTTTCCCAGCAGGAAGTTCCAAACTTGCTCAAAGTACAGCTAATGCGATCGTCCGTGGGTACTAACTTGATACTTAGCGTACAACTTTCAGCAAAATCTATTTCTATTGGCTTACCTTGTGACAATTTCTTAATTTGTTCAGGGAGATCATCCTCCAAAATCATACAAATATCAGGGTCTAAAAATACCTGTATTTTCTCATCACCTATTTCTATTGATACTTTATGGTCGTATTCAAAACAAAAACGCCGGATAGCCATTTCAAAATGACTAAGTTCTCCCAAAGGATCTTCTGGAGGAGCGGCGTAATTTTCTAAGAAACGTTCTCCTAATTTAAAATGAAATTTTTGACTGTTATTCATACTCGCTCCTCCTATTTAATTATGAAAAATTTTAACTCTTTAGTACAGGATAACCGTACTTCAGCGTGCCATTAGGATTTCTTTTTATTTTTGCGCAAGTAACATTCTCAGTTATCGTTCCATCAGGATGGTAAACTATACCAATGGGACGTTGAAAATCAATGATATATTTACCGGAATATTTTGGTATCAATTGCTCGGCTATTATCCAATCCTCTGAATCTAGCCATTGTCCTTGATCCTTGTTGGAACTTGTCGCTCTTCCCATAAGTTCATGGGGTTTAAGTTTGGGGCCGTGATGGCGAGCAATATGGTCGTAAGCTTTCGTTGATTTAGGATTGTTCCACTGGGGTTCTACTCCTTTACCTGTCCATTCACACCCACTGCCAACTTCTACGCTTGAATTTATTATATCCTGTTCTATAATTTCTGCCACTTCGGTATTTTTGGGATTACTACAACATACATAATATTAAAAAAGTGGTAAGTTGGGCGAAGTAAAACCTAATGTTCGTCACCTCAACCCAACCTAATAATAGCAAATCCCGGTTAAATCCTCCCTCAAACTCTTAGTCTCGCGTTGCGCGGACATTGTTTGTGTAGAAGCGGTTTCAACCGCCGATTGAACCTACGGTGTCGGATTCGGATACTTAGCGTGCACCGCATCGATTTCTGCCACAATCTCCCGATCCAAATTCACCTCCAAACTACTAAGATTTTCCTCCAACTGTTCGAGGCTGGTTGCACCAATAATTGTGCTCGTCACAAACCAGCGCGATCGCACATAGGCCAAAGCCATCTTCGCCGGACTTAAATTGTATTTAGCAGCAATCTCAACATACGCTTTCACCGCATCATTCAGATTAGTTTTATCATAACGCTGACCGAAACCAGCGAACAAAGCCAGTCGCGAATTTTCCGGTATTCCATTCAAGTATTTACCAGTCAATAGCCCAAACCCCAAAGGACTATAAGCCATCAATCCCACATTATTAAAACGGCAAGTTTCCGCTAAATTCATGTGAAAAGTCCGATTGCTCAAACTGAAAGCATTCTGAATCGAAACAACCTTCGGCAACCCATGTTTTTCGGCCAAATTGCAAAACTCGCAAACTCCCCAAGGAGTCTCATTGCTCAAACCCAAATAGCGGATTTTCCCAGCTTTAATTAAATCAGCAAACACCTCTAACTGTTCCAGAATAGGTATAGTTTCCTGTTCTTGGGCGATGTCGTAATCCGGCGCGCCAAATAGTGGCACATAGCGATCGGGCCAGTGGATCTGATAGAGGTCGATGTAGTCCGTTTGCAAGCGTTTGAGACTGTCATTCAGTGCTGTTTCGACATTTTGGCGATCGATCTGATTTTTCCCTTCCCGAATCCACTTTAATCGAGAACTGCGCCCAGCTATTTTAGTAGCTAAAATGACTTTATCCCGCTGCTGCTTCACCAACCATGCACCGATATATTCCTCTGTTTTCCCCTGAGTTTCTGGCTTAGCTGGGACAGGATACATTTCGGCTGTATCAATAAAATTGACACCTCTGTATGTGGCAAAATCGAGTTGTTGCGCCGCTTCCTCCACAGTATTTTGCTGACCATAAGTCATCGTACCCAAACAGATTTCCGATACTAATAAATCGCTGTCGCCGAGCTGCTTGTATTCCATGAGTTTGATTTCGTAAAAATTATCTGATTCTATTTTAGCGGAAGATTATGACCTCGTTGACAATTCACGAAAAACGCGATCGCTATTCTCCTATCTTCCTCTTTTCCTCTGCGCTCTCTGCGCTCTCTGCGGTTAAAAAAAAATCAAAAATATCCGCACTTCAATGTTAATATAAATAATTCGTATCCCTCTGATGTATGAGTAATCGCCCGCCCAAAATTCCCCTAGTCAACCTCTCCCTGCAACACGAACCAATTAAATCTCAAATACAACAAATAATTGCCGAAATCATCGCTCAAGGCGACTTTATTTTAGGTCAAGCACTGGCAGAATTTGAAACAGCCTTTGCCGCAGCTTCTGGTGTAAAATATGGTATAGGAGTAGCTTGTGGAACAGATGCGATCGCCCTCGGATTGCAAGCTTGCGGCATCCATCCAGGGGACGAGATTATTATCCCCGCCAACACCTTTATCGCCACCATAATTGGCGTGATTCAAGCCAAGGCTACACCTATTCTCGTAGATTGTGACCCAGAAACCGCCCTGATTGACCTCACAGCAGCCGCCACAGCGATTACCTCAAAAACCAAAGCAATTATTCCGGTGCATTTATACGGCCAAATGGTGTCGCCTACACAACTGCTAGACCTTGCCAAAAGCTACAATTTAATCATCTTTGAAGATGCGGCCCAAGCCCATCTAGCTTCCAGAGAAGGATACCGTGCAGGTTCCTGTGGCAAAGCAGCAGCATTCAGCTTTTATCCTAGCAAAAACCTTGGCTCTTTTGGGGATGGCGGAATGTTAGTTACCAACGATGCAGAGGTAGCACAAAAAATGCGAACCTTACGTAATTACGGCGCACCAAGCAAATATTTACACACAGAAATCGGCACTAATAGCCGCCTCGACAATTTGCAAGCAGCCGTACTCAACGTTAAATTACCGTATTTAGAAACATGGAATCGCGGACGCACTTTAGCGGCCCAATACTACGATACCCTATTAGAACCGCTCAAACACAAAGGCATAGTACCGATCGCCAACCACAGTAGCAGCGGTCACATTTATCACCTCTATGTGATTCAAGTTACTGAGAAAAGCTCCATTAACCGCAATACCCTGCAAGCAAAACTCAGCGAAAATGGCATTCAAACAGGCATTCACTATCCCGTACCTTGTCACTTGCAACCAGCCTACCAAAACTTAGGCAACCCAGGAGACTTTCCCCATACAGAAACCCTGTGTCAACAGATTTTGTCATTGCCAATGTATCCCGGATTGAGTAATACTCAGATTGAGCAGGTTGTTGAGGCGATCGCATCATCCTTTAATAGCTAATTGTTAATATAAGTTAAAGTGATGATGTATCAATCAGTATAAATTCCCTTGTCAAATTTTTTGAGTGTCAAATTAAAAACTGTTGAACTCAATAATCACAACTAAAAAAATTTAAAATGATGCAAATCCAGCGCCAAATTCGCCTCCTCAAGCGATACCTCCTAGAAGAAGGTATTACGGTACTCCTAGTGCTGCTGTATGCGCCCCTGGTATTACACTGGTATGACGGATGGTTCAACAAAAACATTAGCATAGAACACGAATACTTCAGCCACGGAATTATTGGTTTACCCTACGCAGCTTATATAGCTTGGACGAATCTAAATAGCTGGCGGAAGTTACCCAACTCCCCTCATCCTTTAGGATTAGTGTTACTGCTACTAGCGACCCTTTTTTATGTGAGTAGATTAAGCGATTTGGTAAATTTATCTCTGTCCCTAATGCTAGGGAGTATTTGCTTGTGTTTAAAAGGAATACCAGGCTTGAAATTGCAGGGAATACCACTTTTTTTTATATTGCTCGGTTCGCCAAATCACATTCCTTACTTAATCGAACCCTACGCCTTGCCTTTGCAGCACTTAATTGCGGAAATATCGGGCTTAATTTTAATCAAAGCTGGTCTTAATGTCAGAGTAGAAGAAGTTTATCTGTATGTCAACGATCGCATTGTAGAGGTTGCACCCCACTGTGCGGGTCTAAAAATGCTGTTTACCAGTCTGTATGTTAGCTTAATGCTGCTGGACTGGACAGGAGTTGGGAATTCCTGCAAAAAAAGCATTTTATTTCTAGCGAGTACATCTATCATTAGTATCAGTTCAAATATCCTCCGCAATACTTTACTCACTTACTTTCACGGCACCGAGAAAGTAGGACTGTTTACTTGGCTACACGCCGGATGGGGTGGAGATTTATATTCGGCTTGTATACTAGGTTTATTGGTACTTTTGATCGACGGTATGGAAAAATATTTCCCAAGCCAGTCTGGCCATTAAAAAAATGATTTCAGCACGCAAACTACTAAAGCGATACCAGTTATTTAAAATTATCGTAATTATGTTTTTACTGGTACTGGTTGGGGCAGTAGCAATTCCGGGCTATGGTACGGGAAGGTGGCCCTGGACAAACCCGCCCGAAGTGACCAACCTCAAGCAATTAAAAACTTTACGTCAAAATGGGTTGACACTTCCCGGCTGGGAGGTAATCCGGGTGCAAAATAACGTACTAATTGGCGGTCACAAGTGGTTAGTTCAAGAAATTAAAAATCCTCAAACAATGGCAATTTTATTAATGTTGCCTCAAAATGGCCCCAAAGACCAGCCCCAGGTGGAATGGCTGGATATCAAAGGGTTTCATCGGTGGCAAACAGATGCCGATCGCACTTTGCCGTTTATAGTTAATTTAAACCCAGTACCAAACGCCAAGACTACAACCATCAAAGCCAGATTTTTCCGCAGCCGGAGTGCCCAACGCACCTTTGCGGTCTTACAATGGTACGCTTGGCAAAACGGAGGTTCGACCGCAACAAGTAGCTGGTTTTGGGAAGACAGCATGGCGAGACTGTCAAATCGTCGTGCCTCCTGGGTAGCTGTGTGCATCATTGTTCCCATTGAACCGGATACTGACATTAAAATAGCTGAACCCATCCTCAAATCTCTGGGTGAAATTGTGCAGGCTAAATTAATGGCAGAAACTTTTTGAAAAAATCGGGCAACCTCCACCCCCCCCTGCCCCCCCCAAGGGGGGATTTGGGATGGGACAACCCCCCCTGCCCCCCAAGGGGGGATTTGGGATGGGACAACCCCTCCTGCCCCCCCCAAGGGGGGATTTGGGATGGAGAAGGGAATGGTTCAGGGGAAAATACAATTTATCAAAAATAATTTAATTGAGCATGAATTATAGACATTTTAAAAGGAATAAAAATTATGTTGCTTTTTCCCTGACAGGTCTTTATTCAACTGTTTGGACTCTATGTTTTACAACTATATTTTGGGGTTTCAATGCCAAAGTTTTTCCTCAACAGACTTTAGCACAACCTGTGATTCCTAGTTCCGAATTGCTCGATCGCCCGCCACTACCAGTACCCACACCGCCACCAGCAAGACCTAACACGGACATCAACCCAGCCTTCCGCAATCGCCCCTACCGACTAGGCCCAGGAGACCAGATTGCAATTCAAGTTCAGCGCTTCCCAGAGCTCAATTTTACAGGTGCTATCAGCCCCGAAGGCATAATTATCATGCCGCTGATAGGCACTGTAAATGTACGCGGCCTGACCGTGGAACAAACACAGCAGCGCCTCCGCGAACGTTTAGCCCAATTTCTGAAAAATCCCCAAGTCTTCGCATCCCTGCTAGTTCAGCGCCCTGTAGTCGTGACAGTCACAGGAGAAGTTGCCAGACCCGGTTTTTATCCCCTGCAAACCCCCCAAATTCCCGCAGCCCTAGCGGCAGCCAGCGGTACGACTCCGACTGCCGAACTGCGGGCGGTGCGGGTGCGGCGGACACTGCCCTCCGGCGCTATTGCCGAGCAAATAGTTGACATTTTGACACCGTTGCAAACTGGTGTTTCTCCTCCAGATTTGCGTTTAGAGGATGGAGATGCGATCGTCATACCTTATCAACAGACTACGCCCGATCGCAAATCCGATCGAGATTTAGCATCCAGGTACAGCCTCGCAGCAGCCAGTACCCCTGTCCAAGTCACTGTCACCGGAGAAGTCAGCAAACCTGGTTTTTACACGCTTCCGGCCGGTGGTGGGCGAATTTCTGCCGCTTTGGTCGCTGCGGGGGGAGTTACCACAAAAGCTGATTTGCGGGCGGTACGAGTGCGACGGACACTGGTGAACGGCACATCTGTGGAAGAACCCATCGACCTCTACACTCCCCTAGCAAAGGCTAGGGACTTGTTTGATTTCCCCCTAGCTTCTGGAGATGCGATTATTATTCCCGAACTAGATGCTACTCGGAAAAATCTGGACTACGACAAGACTTTGGTTTCGCGCTCTACCTTAATCAAACCCCGGATCTACGTTCGAGTTTTGAGTTACGCTAGTGGTGGTTTGACCTCTTTCTACATAGAAAATGGTAGTACCTTTTTGGATGCTCTCAATAACTTGCCTGTAAATCTTGCGGATATGCGGAACATTGCCTTGATTCGGTTTGACCAAAAGCAAGGTCGAGCTGTCAGCCGCAAGATAGATGCTAAAGCTGCTTTGGAGGGAAATCTTTCTCAGAATCCAATGTTGCAAGATAATGATGTGATTGTGATTGGTAGGAATCTGGTAGAGCGAGTTGGTTTTGCTATCAATAGTTTTACTAGACCATTTCGCGATATTTTGGGTTTTATTTTGTTTTTTGAGCAGTTGAGAAATGGGGTAAAAAATTTGTTCGTACCTACGAATAATGGGAATTAGTTAACCAATAAGAAATAACCAATAACAAATAACCAATATTCCACAGTAGTCAACAATCCTTATGACTTTATCAGTTGTTAAACGTTATTTAATTGCTTTCGACCAATACAAATGGGTGGGATTGGCTACTTTAGCTGTGACTGTGGGCGTGTCGGGAGTAGTGGCAGTGCAGCCAACTCCGCGGCCGATTTACGTAGCATCAGGTATGCTCGCCTACCGTCGCCCAACGGTGATTTTTTCAGCGACTACTACTAAAATTCAACAGGAAGGACAAGAAATAACTAAAGATATGTTGCTGGATAAAAAAGTGCTTGAAGGAGCAGCAGAAAAACTCATCCAAGCAGCCGAAAAAAAATCTAATAAACAATCAGCAGCAAAAATAAATAAGGAAGAAGCAGCAAAAGAACTAGAAGATGTGACTAAAAGGCTGGCAAAAAACGTGCAGGTAAAGATGCCGACTAAGAATAATGACCCCAGCGCTTTGATTCAAGTTTTATACAAAAATGCCGATCGCAAAAAAGCCGAAATAGTAGCAGAGATATTGATGACAGAAATGGTCGATCGCAGCCAAACCATTAATACTTCCAGACTGCGAGAAACCATAGTCCAAATTAACAAGCGTTTGCCAAAAGTCACTCAAGAACTCAGAGAGACAGAGGAAAAACTCGAAGCCTATGAAAAACGAGAACAAACATCTATTTTAGCAGCTCAGAGCGGTACTTTGCCCCAAGCAATCACCAATAGCGAACAGCAGCAGCGACAACTGCGAGTGCAGTTGGGAGCAATTGAAGCTCAAATCAACAGCTTGCAAAATCGCTTGGGATTAAATGTGGATCAAGCTTACGTCTCTCAAGCACTCTCTGCCGACCCGATTATTGGCCAACTGCGAGTGCAAATTTTTTCCCTCGAATCTCAGCTCAAAATTCTCCGCAGCGACTTGCAGGAAGAACACCCAAAAATTGTAGAATTGGTCAAACAAAAACAAGCTTTTGACCAACAGTTGCAGCAGCGACAATCGGAGGTGCTAGGCGGTAACGGTGTCAGTGCTCCACTCCAAAGTGCCGATCGAATTCGAGTAGATTCTGCCTTAGATCCCGCCAGACAACAGTTAGCTCAAAATTTGATTGCTTTGCAAACACAAAAAGAAGTTGTGCAACAGCAAATCAAGGGAGTGGAGAAAACAGAACAAGAATTGCGCCGACAACACGCCACAATTCCTAATAAGCAATTAGAACAAGCGCGTTTAGCCCAGCAAGTCGGGTTCAAAAAAGCTCTCTACGATAAAATGCAGTCGGCTTTGGTAGATGCTGAAGCGGCGGTAGCCGAGACTACAGGTAGTTTGACAATTGCCCAATTGCCAAAAACTGATGATGTTGAGTCCACCAAGAGAGGTTTGCCGGTGATGCTGGCGGTGGGAGGCTTTGTGGGATTGCTGTTGGGCGGCGGATTGATATTTTTGCTGGGGATGCTCAACGGCAAGTTTTATAGTTGGGAAGAGGTACGGGCTGCTTTGGCGGAAAAGGAAGTGGCAATACTGGGTGTGTTACCGGAAGTGTCTATCCTTGATTCCTACGGCTTGGAGATGCCGATCGCCCTGGATGCCAATTCGCCCTATTTAGAATTTTACGAGCGGTTGCGCAGTAATTTACGCCGGATTGGTAACAAACCGGTGAAGGTGGTGTTGCTAACTTCGGCGGCGGCCGAGGAGGGAAAAACCTTTAGCGCTTACAATTTGGCTATTGCTTCAGCTCGATCGGGCAAACGGACTTTGTTAATTGAAGCAGATTTGCGCGAGGCTTCTCACATTGAATGTCTGCAAATCGCGATCGATCCTCTGGCGGCTGTAGAACCTTTACACTATTACGGCAATATCAGCGAGTGTGTCCGTTTAGTACCCAATGTGGAAAACCTATACGTCATACCGAGTCCGGGCTTTTTGCATCAGGCTGCGGGGGTACTCGAATCCAGCGAAATGCGGAGATTGTTCCAGGATGTTCGCAATCGCTTCGATTTTGTGGTGGTGGACTCTCCGGCTTTGAGCGAGTGCAATGACGCCCTCACCCTGGAACCTTACACTGACGGTATGATTTTGGTGGCGAGGCCTGGTTACACTCTATCGAGTATGTTGTCGGAAGCAGCAGATCAGTTGCTCGAATCTGATGACGAGGAGTCGAGTAAATCCCCGCGCTTGTTGGGGGCGATTATTAATGGTGCTGACATTGCGGTGAAGTTCCGCCACGATATTGAGGAAGTGGAAATGCCTTTGGGTGCGATCGACCATAGAGCCATAGAAGTGCGATCGAGCCGATTACCCCAGCAGCAGTCAAAGCTCAAAAAGAAAGCAACTAAATAGTATAGCCTTCTTCGCGACGGTTAGGAAATTCTGCTATTCCTTAGATTCCGGCCGCGATCGCCGCTTGTTCTGGATAAACTGTTCTAAATCGGCGATCGCATCTTCAAAATCCGACAAATTAATTTTCGCAGGTTTAGGCTTCTTGGGCGGACTAGAAGACTTGGGAGCGACAGCCGGAGACTGAGGTTCTACGGCTGGACTGCTGCTGGCTTCTATATAATCGAACAATTCATCAAGAGACTCAAAAAATGATTGAGCCGAGGCCCGGCGTGAATCTTTCTGGTCATAGTCTTCCATCATAAACCACTCCATTTGACCGTAAAATTGCAAACAAACTCTGCGAGATGCCAAGCCTTACAAAAATTAGACCCAAAAATGAGATTAAAATCAACAAGGGAAGCCAAAAAAGGCAATCACCGAATCCAGAAGTCCTACCAGACAATGCGACTCTCCAACCCTATTTAGCTTCAGCCCCGCTTACTTGACAATTAATACATACCCAACTTAAAACAATCAACTGTGAAAAATTAGTCCAAGATGCAGAAACCGGGGTTTTTTACGCAAATACTGCATTTTAGCCTTTAAGACTGGCGATCGCTTCGACCACGCCAGGGTGCTGTGGTATTTATGCGTCCAGGACTAAAAATTTCAGTTACTGGGGAAATTTGTCTAATTAACCCTAGTCTAGTCGAAAATAAGGATCGGGACTGATGCAAAGATCGCTGCTATTACAGGATTGCGATCGCCATGTACCAGCTTTAAATCACGAAAATACTGTATTTTTGCTTAAGTCCTCAGATAGAAATAACACTAGGAGAATCAGGTGACTCAGGGATTTGATTACGATTTAGCAATTATCGGCGCCGGCGTCGGCGGACACGGGGCGGCCATCCACGCCGTTAGCTGCGGGCTGAAAGTGGCAATTATCGAAGCGGGCGACATGGGCGGAACTTGTGTGAACCGGGGCTGTATTCCCTCTAAGGCGCTGTTGGCGGCTTCTGGAAGGGTGCGAGACTTGCGGAATGCTCACCACCTTAAGACTTTGGGTATTCAGTTGGGAAGTGTGGATTTCGATCGAGGGGCGATCGCCAATCATGCTAACACCATTGTCAGCAAATTACGTGGCGACTTGACCAACAGCCTCAAACGTTTGAATGTCGATATCATCCAAGGTTGGGGTAAAATCGCCGGTTCTCAAAAAATTACCATCGAAACCGATAAAGGCGAAAAAACGATTACGGCCAAGGATATTATTCTCGCTCCCGGTTCAATTCCTTTTGTCCCTCCGGGGATAGAAATTGACGGCAAAACTGTGTTTACCAGCGACGATGCTGTCAGATTGGAATCGCTACCGAAGTGGATTGCAATTATTGGTAGTGGCTATATCGGTTTGGAATTTTCCGATATTTACACTGCATTGGGCTGTGAAATCACGATGATTGAGGCATTAGATCAATTAATGCCAACTTTTGACCCAGATATTGCTAAGTTAGCAGAACGGGTGTTAATTACACCTCGCGATATTGAAACGAAAGTGGGTGTTTTGGCGAAGAAGATTACTCCTGGTTCGCCAGTGATTATTGAATTAGCTGATTTCAAAACTAAGGAAATTGTCGAAGTTTTGGAAGTAGATGCTTGTTTGGTAGCAACTGGCCGAGTTCCGGTGAGTAAGAATTTGGGGTTAGAAACTGCGGGCGTGGAAACGATGCGCGGTTATATTCCAGTTAACGATAAGATGCAGGTTTTGGCTGGGGGAGAACCGGTCAAAAATTTGTGGGCGATCGGCGATGTGAATGGCAAGATGATGTTAGCTCATTCTGCGTCTGCTCAGGGTATTGCTGCGGTGGAAAATATCTGCGGGCGCGATCGGGAAGTGGACTATTTGAGCATCCCAGCAGCGGCATTTACTCACCCAGAAATTAGCTATGTGGGGATGACTGAATCTGCGGCGAAGGAGTTAGGCAAAACCGAAGGGTTTGAGGTCGCTTCTGTCAAGAGTTATTTTAAGGGAAATTCTAAAGCTATTGCGGAGGGTGAAACCGACGGTATGGCTAAGGTGATTTACCGGAAAGATACTGGGGAATTGTTAGGAGTTCACATTTTTGGTTTGCACGCTTCGGATTTGATTCAGGAGGCGGCAAATGCGATCGCGCAACGGGATTCTGTTCACACTTTAGCATTCCGAGTGCACACTCACCCGACGCTTTCGGAAGTGTTGGATGAGGCGTTTAAACGGGCGGCGGGAGCGGGTAGTCATTAATTTGTAGGGGCGGAGTTCCCAAAGCGTGTCAAATTGAATCTAAACCCTCGATCGATCTCGTTTGTAGTCGAGTCTCGATCCCCCTAAATCCCCCTTAAGAAGGGGGACTTTGAAATCCGGTTCCCCCCTTGGGAAGAGGGGCTTTGAAGACTCTTGTCCCCCCCTTGTTAAGGGGGGTTAGGGGGGATCTCCGGGTTTTAAAACACGCCATAGTGGGGGGCGAGAGCCGATCCGAGCAACAAAAGACTGGTACTATGTTTGACGTGTTTGTTGACACTAATGTGCGATCGTGACCGCCCCTTTTTGAGAAGTGTGTTTAAATGGAACTAAACCAACGCAAAGAATTATTTAGCAAAGCTTACGTGCGTGCTGTGGCGGCAGTTGCCGGCTGTTCTGTAGATCAACCTGAGAATGATTATGATAGCGTCGATCTGTGTATCAAGGCGATCGGCTACGATCCAATGCAACCACACCGCCTCGAATTGCAGTTAAAATGTACTTCAAGAGATGTACTTGATACTGAATCTGTGCGATATCCGCTCAATCTCAAAAATTATAACGACTTAAGAGTCACCACCTTTATTCCCCGCCTACTAATTGTGGTTTTAGTACCGG
The DNA here is from genome assembly GCF_042465725.1 of Microcoleus anatoxicus. Lineage (GTDB taxonomy): Bacteria > Cyanobacteriota > Cyanobacteriia > Cyanobacteriales > Microcoleaceae > Microcoleus > Microcoleus anatoxicus. Next base: position 91,942 of record NZ_CP120853.1, read on the forward strand.
AAAATATCGGGGAATGGATACAACAGTCTGAGTCGGAAATGTCGCTCAAACATTGTGCCTATTGGGTATCGCTGCGGGGAATGCCGGAAACTAGAAACACAAATCGCATTACTGTGGAATTGCTCCGACGGAATCAGTTTACACCAGATGCTCTTGAGTCAATTATGCAGCGTATTCGGAAAGGAGGCATACCATGAAAGTAACTGTACAGGATTTTGAAGTTTTCAAGAGTTTAGATGTGAATGCGATCGTAGCATATTTACAAAGAAATGGCTGGCACGAACATAGCCGAATTTATGACAATAAAGGAGCGATTTGGGTCAAAAAAAATGATGCTGGAGATGTGTTTGATATCGGGCTACCCTTGACAAGGGAGTTTGCCGATTATCCAGCTCGCATGGGAGATGCTGTCAAGACGCTAGAACTTACAGAAAATCGTTCTCAATTAGAGATTTTAAGCGACTTAGTTACTTTGTTAGACAATACGGAAATTCAAGGGTTTGTTGTGAAAGTCGATCGCGAAGATGGAGAGAAAATTGCTAAGGTAGTAATGATGGGGTTTGTTGTGGGTAAGTTGCAGAAAATCTATCTCGAATTGAAAGAAAATGATTTGAATTTGGCACTGAAAGCTTATCAGGAAAGAATTCCTGTCACTTGCGGTGGCGATTTTGTCAAAGAGGGCGGATATTTTGCGGTGAAAAATCTGCGGGAGTTTGCTTTGATGGTAGAGGAAGCTAAAGGAGATGAAAGTACGCGCGACGTAGCTATCCCGTAGGGAATCGCAGTTATTTAGGGCGGCGGTAGAGTGCCGATCGCACTTTGGGCTAATTCGAGAAATTGCTCACCACAGTTAATTTGCTCCGCAGCTTGCTCGATAGTGACAGTATCAAGTCCCCCGTAATCCCCACTATTTCGCAAGTCTTGAGCATCGATTAAGAATCGGTGAAACTCAGCAGGAACTCTTCCTGTCCGGGCAAATTCTCTGCCGAAAGCTCCAATTACTGCGGCATGACTGGAAAATGACATTCCTTCGCCATCTAAAAATGCTTCAGCAATGTAAAACATGGCATAATAAGCGCGAGATGCTGCATAGTCTGGGAAACCATTATTTAGTAATAGCTTTGCCGCCGATAGACTTTGACGAGCTTTCAGGAGCAAGTCTAATTGTTCTGGTTTCATAAAGCTATTCCGTCTTTGCGAATGTTCCTCAATAAAGGCCCGTTGTAGTGTGTAAATCGCTGTTCGTCCATAAACAGACAGCTAATCACTTCATCATTCTGGAGCGACAAATCGGCTCGAATGTGGCTGGTTCTTTTAATTTCTTCGCCTGGATTGACTTGCCCTTTGAGGACGACTAAAATATCAATGTCAGAGTCTGGGCGTGCATCGCCTCTGGCTTGGGAGCCGTAAAGTACCATTGTGACAAGGCGGCTGTCGTAGATTTGCTCGAAGTGCGATCGGAGTTCTATCAATATGTTCTTAAGTTTATGGTTAATGCTCATATTTGTGATCGATGATTTAGCTGTTTCTTCTGGTGAAAGTCCGAGAAATTCTTCTGCTGTCCCGATAGTCCATCCTGCTGCTTCTAAGCGTTGGCGTTTAGCTGTGTCCATAAAATACCTTCTCGCTCTCAATTTAAATTTTGTCGTATTGCTTCAAGTGCTTTTTACATTCTTAAGGCGATCGCACTTTAGGCAGAATGCTGCAAATCTGGCTAAATCTTAGCAACAACAAAAGGAGATTCGATATCGAGCGACCAGTTTTCATCAATCACTTTGAGATTAGTATCTAAAATCAGAGTCAGTTCACCAATTTCATCCTCACCATCATCGATCACCAGGTTGTTTTCAACCGCAGATAGATCGGCTTTTAGCAAAAATTTAAGTTTAATCCAGTGCGAGGTGGGATGGTTGTTGATAATATTTGTGCCGAGCGATCGGGCGATCAACTCAGCACAGATAGGATGAATGAAAACTATTTCTTCATAAAACTTATTGTTGTCCCAATAACCGCGTATTTTGTAATTGCAGGATTGCAGATGTTTCTCGATTAGGTGATTTAGGGCGATCGGTGCTAATAGTTGAGCAAGTTCATCCCAAATTTGGTAATCTGTCAAAGTTACTGCATTCAAGAGATTACACTATGACTCTTTTTTAAACTCTTTCCCAAAACCTAACTGTTCTATCCTTACTACCGCTTGCTAGAGTTTTACCATCAGGACTGAAAGCAAGCGATGTCACTGCTGCTCTATGTTCTTGAAGCACAGACACGGATGTCATAGTCTCAACATCCCAAATTTTAATATAACCCCTATCATCTCCACTAGCAATTAGTTTACCATTAGGACTAAAAGCAACTGTTCTAACTATAGCTGAGTGTTTTCCACTCTTTAATTCTTCAGCCCCAGAGACATCCCAAAGTTTGATACTACGGTCATCGCCACCGCTGACAAGTATTCTACCATCAGGACTAAAAGCTAATGAATTGATAGGTAATCCATTAGACGAACTATGCGCTAGGAAACTTTTAATCTTTCTTCTAGTATTCCAATTATAAGACTGAATATTTCCCTCACTATCCCCAATGGCAAAAATATAGCTATATTCGTCTGGGCTAACAGCTATAGCCCTAATCTCACTTACAAAGTTCTCAATTGGTTGTCCTCTTTTGCCACCGGTTTTAACATCCCAGAAAAAAATTATTTTATCTTTACTGCCACTAATTAGCATTTCGCTATCTGGAGTAAAAGCTACGGGTATAATTCTACTGAACTCACTGTTTTTATGTCCATGAATTTCTTTATGCTCTTTTTTTTCCTCAATATTCCATAATTTTATGACACCATCTCCGATTTTTTTAATGATTCCACTAGCGATATACTGACCATTAGGACTAATGGCAATAGGATGAGGATAGCTGAATCCAATATCTTTATTGCTAAACAAAATATTTTTGTTTCTCTCGAAATCGCTATCGCTGATAATAATTGTTTGTTGGTGTTCGTATCTAATGGCAATAGAGTTACCTTTGGGTAAAAATGTCACTGATGTAACTTCACCATCAAAATCATTAGTCCTTTGCTTTCTCCATTCTTGACTTTTACTGCTTTTTTTATGCGGATCTACCTCTGGAAAAACTGGCGCTTTAGGTTTGTCTGGTTCCTGTGGTTTCTGGATATCAACACCATAAGGATCTAGTTTCTGATATTGTAGGCAAGATTCAGAACTATCTTGTGGTAAGCTAAAACATACTGAGGGTATAGCAGGTTGATAACTGGTCCATTCCCAAAATTCACGGTAAGGTTGAATAATCATTCCGTGAGCCATTTCGATAGCATCTTTAGTAACTATCACATCTGAGAGTAATCCCTTAATAACAATTCCTTCAGTTAAAAGAATTTCTCTGCCACCCTCCGGTTTGTCTTGTAAAACTCCACTTCCTTCAATTCCCATGTCTTCAAAGGTTGTTTCAATCACTCGAAAAACTATGGTTAATTTACCGACTTTAGATTTATGTATTTCTCGGTAGAAAGCCACATTTTTTATCTTACCACCTGCTGCCTCGGCAAGAGTATTGGCATCACCAACTTCACACATAAAGTCAGGGGCGACAATTGTTCTATAGTCAAGGTCGCGATTAGCGCTAACTAAAAAAGGCCAACAATCTAAATTGTTCATAAAGGTATTACGAAGATAGATCGGAATCGGGGAAACTTATATAAAGTTGGTTTTGGATCGAGTTAAAGCTGCTGAGAACAGATGCTAGGGCGCTTCTTTCATCGCTTATTTTATTCAATGCGTCAGCTTTTTGCCGACGCAATTCGTCACTTCTTTCCGCCGCTTCTCTTGTTTTTTGTTCGGCAGATCCTGCCCAATTTTTAATTCCAGGAAAATTTTTGAACCATCCTGGTAAATTTTGACTGAATTTTTCCCTACCAGAAAGGTCTGCTTCAACTTTAGTTGATCGGTTACTTACTTCTGAACCCATTTTAGCAAGTTCTTTTTCTTGATTCTGGATCATATCCGGTAAAACACAAGCTAGGGGAACTTCTACCTGAAATGGTTTAGGCAGTTTTCCTAGAATTTTTTCCATACCGCCACCAGGTAAAGGTTTAGCGAAACCTTTACCAAGGGAACTAACAGGAATCAACCTGGTTAGAGATTTATCTTGTTTACGGGTGGTAACTAGATTCTGAAATGCGTCACTAGATTCTAATAATTTCTCTCTTACTTGTTTTAAAGAGTATCCACTACTTTCAACAATATCCCATTTGCTAATGACAAAATGAACTGGTTTTCCAATACCTCCAGTCATTATATTAAGCATATTCTGTAACTCATTAATAACCCATACTACTCCTTCCCGTTCTTGACGCATCAGCGCACAAATTTTAGCTCCGTCTAACAATCCAAGTAGAACATCAGCACTTTTTATCTTTTGATCAAAATCAGAACCACCTTCCATCTCGGCTTCAGTAATTCTACCGCCTGCGTAATCGAGATAAACAAATTGGCAAGCAGAGTATTTAGTCCCATTTCTGTTGATGGAGCAGGTAAAAACCCATTCTGAGATTTCATTACGATCCGTCCCCGGAGGCCATTTTGTTTCTGTAGCGACTTCGGTGTATATTCCATTCAGTTTCTTGCGCTTTTCACCATCAATCTCTAGGAAAAATCCCCATTCCCCTTGACCGGACAACTTATGAAACATACTTCCCAAATACACTGTCTTGCCAGAATTACGAGGCCCCAGCATTATAATTCGATAACTGTACATGGATTTTACTACTTAATAAGTTTTTTGTGGATGGCTTTTGTTTTTAGCTTATTTGCTAATATCTTAAACAGATCAAATCACATATTGGGGGATAGCACAATGGAATTTAATGGAATTTAATGGATAATTTACCAAGTGGGTAATTTGGGATTTAATGGGAATTAATAGGAAAAAGTGGTATTTAGTTCCTCAAATGTCAAAAAGTGTGGTAAAGTTATAGTGTGTTAGACCCAAATATGACTGCACCTAGACTTATGGAGCTTGAAGAATCTGTCAAATGGATAGATGACGAGATATTTGCTAAAACAGGAAAACGTCTTGACTCTCTACAAATATCTATATTAGAAGCTACTTCGCAAGGTAAAAAGTATCCAGAAATAGCGGAGCAATATAGTTTTAGTAACGATCATGTCAGAAAAGCTGCTTGGAAGTTATGGAAACTGCTTTCAGATGTTTTAGGAGAAACTGTTAGTCAATCTAATTTTAGATCGCTGGTGCAACGAGGGGTATTTTCCCATAATAATATTGTCAATAGTAATAATAACAAAATTAATGTTTGTGGCGATCGATATCATTCACCGGTAACAGAAGATCGATCGCCCACATCTCCCCCAAACTCCCAACAAACTCCCAAACAACCCTACATAGACTTAGGCGACGCACCCGAAATATTCAGCTTTTTCGATCGCACCACCTCTCTCACCACCCTCAAACAGTGGATTCTCCACGAAAACACCCGCCTCGTCGCTATACACGGCATAGTCGGCATTGGCAAAACCGCGATCGCCGCCCAACTCGTCCAACAAATCAAACATGAATTTGATTTCGTCATCTGGCGAAGTCTCGCCACATCTCCACCCCTGTCAATACTTCAAAAAAATATAATTCAATTCTTCCGTAGGGGCGGTGCCCCCGTGCCCGCCCCCTCCCCCGAAGAAGGGGCAACCACAGGGGGATTTCCCCTACTGGAATACTTGCAAAAATACCGCTGTCTGCTGATACTCGATGACGTACAAATGATAAATAGCAGCGGACAACTCGCTGGTGATTACAAACCTGGATACGAAGATTACGGCACGCTATTTCGACAAGTAGCAGAATTATCTCACAACAGTTGCTTAGTGTTGCTCAGTTGGGAAACACCCAGAGAAATTGCCGTATTAGAAGGCAAAAACCAGCCAGTGCGATCGTTACAACTCAATGGTTTAGGTGGTGAAGCGGCGGAAATCCTTAGAGAAAAAGGTTTAGCTGAAGATGCAAAATGGTCAGAACTAATTGAACAATACAGAGGCAATCCCTTGTGGTTAAAAATAGTTGCTACAATGATTCAAGATTTGTTTAACGGCAGCCTATCGGAATTTTTGTCTGAGGATACACTATTTTTAGGCGATTTAGAATCTTTACTGCATCAGCCATTTAATCGCTTATCCGAGTCGGAGAAACAGGTGATGTCATGGCTAGCGAGTGAAACCGCGCCAGTTTCCCTCTCAAAAGTGCCAGAGAATATGCAATTATCCCGATCGCAATTTTTGAAAGTTATGCAATCCTTGGGACGGCGTTCATTAGTTGAAAAAAATCAGGAGGGCGATTCCCTACGGGATAGCTACGCTTCACGTACATTTTTCACCCTTGGGCCCGTACTAAAAGAATATGTCAAAACTAACTATTCCCGCCCCAACATAGAAAAATAAGCCCGATCGCCCTTATAATATCCTTAGTATTGGGAAGCCAAAAACCATGTCACTCACACAAACCCAAGTAACCTATACTGAAGCTCTGGCCAATCTCGATCAACTGTGCGAACAAGTCATCAGCGATCGCGATGCCATCATCATCACCCGCAAAGACGGCGAAAACGTAGCCTTAATTGCCGCTGATGAGTTGGCAAGTCTACTGGAGACTTTACACCTGCTGCGATCGCCCAAAAATGCCGATCGCTTGTTAAGTGCTCTGAAAGACGCCCAAGCCAGAACCGCCAAACCTCAAATCGATCGCTAAATGCACGTTATCAGTCGCAAAAAATTAAGAGACTACTGCCAAAATCATGCTGATTCCTGCGAAGCCCTCGATGATTGGTACAAGATTGCTAGTCAAGCCAATTGGACTAAGCTTATTGAAGTTCAAACTATTTATCCTCAAGCTGAAGCAGTTGGAAATTTTACAATTTTCAACATCAAAGGAAATAAATATCGCTTAATCGTAAGTCTTAACTATCAAAAGCAGATTGTTTATATCAAGTACATTTTGACTCATGCAGAATATGACAAAAACAACTGGAAAAATGACCCTTACTTTTGACTCTGACAGGTACAGCAGCTTGCTATCTCAATATCAACCGCGCATCATCAAAAATGAAGATGAAAACGAGATATTTTTGGAAATCGTTGAAAATTTGCTCTCTCGGAACAATCTAACTCCCGAAGAAGATACTGTCCTAGAACTATTAGTCAAACTAATTGAAGATTTTGAAGAAACACATTATCAAATAAATGCTTCAACTCCCCACTCAAGACTTCTTCATTTGATGGACGCTAGAAGTCTAGAACCAGCGGATTTAGTGGGAATTATGGATACAATTGAGATAGTAACTCAAATCATTAATAACCAGCTAGAAATTACCAAAAAACAAGCTGAGGCTTTGGGAAAGTTTTTTCATGTAAATCCGGGCTTGTTTCTATTTAATTAATCACAATCTCTCATATCTCTTAGTCCGCGGAGGCGGACTTCGTTTGTTTAGACGCGATTTCAATCGCCGAATAATCTATCGGCTTAGGCCGATCGCACAACAGCAGATTCAGCAACAATTTCTTCATCTTCGTCGCTCAAACCAGTTCCAAATTCAGTATATTGCCGCACTTGAGGATGCCTAAAACCAAGCACAATATCTTCATTAGGAACACCTGCTGCGAGTAAATCAGTCGCCACTCCTTCTTCAGTATCATCATATTGAATCCAGATTTAATCGCCGATTAAATCGAGGTGGATTGGTGTGGCGTGAAGGTAATTGTCATCATTCCAACCAATATCCAAAACTAAATATCCTCCTCGTTCATCATCAAATAACAGTTGAGAATGATAGCCATCAGGTATAGTATTACGGAATTTAGCGTGTTCCTGAAGTATGGTTTTGATGATTTATTGGTATCTCAATCTGGTATCCATTGAAGTATTGCCTCACTTTTATGGTAAGGTGCGTCGCCCTCTACAATCTGCAAGTTCCATCGAATATCTCATAGCGACGCACCCTACAAATTAGCACCACATTATATAATAGATTGAAACTTGTGCGATCGCCCTTAATCCCCCCTATCATGCTCCAAATCCGCCGCCGTCCCCCCAGCACCTCCGTCTCCGTACTCTACCTCAGCTACAAAATCGCCGTACCCGACGCCGAACCCCAGCACATCCTCGAAGAAATCGTCTGGCAAAAAGAAACTGAAGTTGCCCAAAAGCGCGATCGCACCCCCTTAGCAGATCTTCACAAAAAACTCCCCTTCGCACCAAAAACCCGCGACTTTCTCGCCGCCCTCAAACATGGCAAAACCAAACCAGCCATCATCGCCGAAGTCAAAAAAGCTTCCCCTAGTAAAGGCGTAATTCGCGAAAATTTCGATCCAGTGGCGATCGCCCAATCCTACCAACAAAACGGCGCCACCTGCATCTCCGTACTCACCGACGAAAAATTCTTTCAAGGCAGCTTTGAAAACCTCAGCAAAATCCGTTCCGCCGTCGATTTACCACTACTTTGCAAAGAGTTCATCATCTATCCCTACCAAATCTATCTCGCCCGCATTCATGGTGCCGATGCCGTACTTTTAATCGCAGCTATTCTATCAGATAAAGACCTACAATACTTTGTAAAAATTGTCAAGACATTAGGCATGACAGCCTTGATAGAAGTTCACACTCAAGAAGAACTCGATCGCGTATTAACCCTAGAAGGCGTCCACCTAATCGGCATCAACAACCGCAACCTAGCAGACTTTTCCGTCAGCCTAGAAACCACCAGCCAACTATTAGCCTCGCGCCAAACCGAAATCCAAGCCAAAGACATCCTCATCGTCAGCGAGTCAGGCATCCACACCCCCGACGACCTCGCTAAAGTCGCCAAGGCCGGGGCCGGCGCTGTCCTGATTGGCGAATCCCTAGTCAAACAGCCAGACCCAGGCGCAGCTTTAGCCTCCCTTGTCGCCGACATCGCTACTGGTCATTAGCGACAACTTAAAATAACCAAAAATCATAGTGAGAGGTGGCATCAGAATCCTTCATCTCTCTCTTCTGCTACTCTGCGGTCTGGAGCGGTCTGGAGCGGTTAAATCAATCCGAAATAATTAACAACAATATCAAACGCCAGATTCCTTGACAATATCCCTAAATTCTGATAATAGTTAAGTTAGAAGAATTATGGGAAATCAAGTATTTATAATTCAACTGTAATGCTTCATGGCAATTCCCATGAGGTGTCGGTTCACTGAGGTATGTCGTCTTTAATGGAACCAATTCCCCTTCCGTCACACGTTCACTACGAATTGCTACTTCAATTGTTGGAACGTAAAACAATGTTGGCTGTCAGTCCGCAATCACCACAGCAACAACAAGTTCAACAACTGATCGTTACTTTGCGGAAAGCCCTTGCCCTTCAGAAGCAATTAGAACAAAGTTGCGATCGCTCCAAATTACCAGTAGAATACCGCTGGTCGCTGAATGAGACAAATCCTAGGGAAATTAAAACTTAAAACTTAAAAAACTTAGAGAGACGATTCCGCAACACAGCTTTTTGATCTATTCTGTTAACTCCCACAGAAATAGTTAGGACAACATCATGGATAACAAATCAATGCTGATGATTCCCGGCCCCACGCCGGTACCCGAAGCGGCTTTGCTGGCGATGGCAAAACACCCCATGGGCCACCGCAGCAAGGAGTTTGATGCGATTTTTGCAGAATGTACCGAAAACCTGAAATGGTTGCACCAAACTAAAAGTGACGTGCTGAGTTTAACCGTTTCCGGTACCGGTGCGATGGAAGCTGGGATTATTAATTTCTTGAGTGCGGGCGATCGCGTTTTAGTCGGTACCAATGGTAAATTTGGTGAACGCTGGGCCGAAGTCGCCGAAGCTTACGGTTTAAATGTCGAAATCATCAAAGCCGAGTGGGGCCAACCTTTAGACCCCGAAAACTTCCGCGAAAAACTCGAAGCAGATACAGAGAAGCAAATCAAAGCTGTCATCATCACTCACTCCGAAACCTCCACCGGCGTCCTCAACGACCTTGAAACCATCAATCGCCACGTTAAAGCCCACGGTGAAGCTTTAATTATGGTCGATGCTGTCACCAGTTTAGGTGCTGCAAATGTGCCGATGGATGCTTGGGGAATTGATGTGATTGCTTCCGGTTCTCAGAAAGCTTACATGATTCCCCCTGGTTTGGGTTTTGTCGCCGTCGGCCCCAAAGCTTGGGAAGCTTACAAGACTGCGAAATTGCCCCGCTATTACTTGGATTTGGGCAAATATCGCAAAGAAGCTGCCAAAAATACGACTCCTTTTACTCCACCGGTCAATATGTTTTTTGGACTGCAAGTAACTTTGCAGATGATGAAAGCAGAAGGGCTGGAAAATGTCTTCGCGCGGCACAAACGGTTGATGACAACTACTCGTGCGGCTGTACAAGCTTTAGGTTTGCCCTTATTTGCTGCTGATGATTGCGCCAGCCCTGCGATTACTTCAGTGATGCCGCCCGCCGAAGTAGATGCACAAAAGGTGCGGACGTTGATGAGAAAGAGATTTGACATTTCCCTGGCCGACGGACAGGACCATTTGAAAGGCAAAATCTTCCGCATCGGTCATTTAGGCTTTGTGTGCGATCGCGATATTCTAGCAGCTATTTCCTCTTTAGAAGTGGTGTTGCGAGAATTGGGTTACGAAGGCTTTACTCCTGGTGCCGGCGTTGCCGCGGCTGCGAAACTTTTAGCTGAATCTTAATCCAAGTTGTTAAAGGATTTTGGATTTTAGATTTTAGATAAAATCTAAAATCTAAAATCCTTTTAATATGCTTGGGCCAACCAATCAAAGATTTTATCTAACTGTTCTAGCGTCACCAAACCGTACTGCCACAATACCATCGGCAGGGAATTCGGGTCGCGATCGCGTTGGCGCTGTTCGTTACCGCCCACACGTTCAGCGACATCAATTGACGCGCGAGAAATCGCCAAATCTTCTTGTAAAAATCGAATTAATCGAGTATAAGTAGCGGGTGTCATTAATTTTTCCTCCGAGTGTAGGACACCATTTTCTGATGCGAACCTGATGTTTTTGATGAGTAATAAGCCAGTTTAAAATCTGTCTTGAAACTGTGGATATCTGTTAAAACAGTATTTGCAGTTAAAAATGGAAATTTTGTGGTTGAGTGCGACTATAAAGCCAACCTTTCCTCAAAAGTGAAAGGTTTTCGATTTTTGTCGCTGGGGTTCGAGGGATGTGCGATCGAACCTAAACTGAATACCTCTGCATCTTGGCAGCGCGAATCTAAATCAATTCTGCTACCTACTTAAGACTACTAAACCAGGTTCAGAGTATAACTTCATCTGCCAAAATGCAGAATCCGCAAATCTACTTGATTAATCTAGGTTAGATTTTGCGATGGAACCACAACCTGCTATCTCAAGCAGTCGTGGACGCAACCAGCATCGTAGCATCAAGCTTCGGATAGATTTAGTAGATTAAGTTTTCTCTAAGGAAGTTCCAGAGAATTTCTCCAGAGTGCCAGATCGCTAAATCGATCGCAGCCAATATCGTCTCTCAGAATCACCAGGGGGTCACTGACTCGTTCTTGTAACCGCGGACTAAAAATCTGCTGCTCAGCCAAACAAGCTCAGGACTGGACTTACTAAGATCGACATCGTAGCAAATCTTTTGGTACTTGTACTGATTTAATTATTAATAATTTAACAGATTTAATCAATTTTTGTAAAGTTTCTAAATATTTATCAAAATAATGGGCTAGGTCCCTCCACCAATTTTCCGGGAAAATCAACCTAAAATGACTTAATTCGGTTAAATGAACTCGATCGCAATTCGATCGCCAACTTTGAGACCAAGTTCAGCAGCCCGCCCGCTACGGAGTTCGATGACTCGATCGACCATCGTATCGGGGCCATAGGTGGGACAAGGATCGGCAGTACAAGGAGGTGCCGCAGGTTGGATGGCTGTCACCACTCCATCCCGCAGAAAAATCATATCCAGAGAAATCTCACAATTTTTCATCCAAAAATTCACCCATCGCGCAGGTTTGAACTCAAACAACATCCCTCTGTCATCAGGAAGAGAAGTTCTATACATTAAACCGATAGCCTGTTGTTCCGGGGTGGTAGCGACTTCAAGTTCGATCGGGCGATCGGCTATCCTAGCTTTGGCAGAAACAGGCAAAACTTGACCTTGGGAAGCTATCAATGTAGGCTGCAATGCCAAAGTAGCAGTAACATCAGAATTCGCCACAGGTAGTGTCGGCGAACATCCCAGCAAACATAGACTTAGCCCAATACCCAGCAAATTAGCAAAATAACTCATAAGTAGAAGGAAGAAGGAAGAAGGAAGAAGGAAGAATTCACCCCCCCCAAGGGGGGAAGTAAGAAGCAAGAAGGAAGAAGGAAGAAGGAAGAAGGAAGAATTCACCCCCCCTAGCCCCCCCCAAGGGGGGAAGTAAGAAGGAAGAAGCAATAATTGATATCAAATCCTCTCTTCATCGTCCTGTATTAAACTCTCTCTTCTCGAACTTCGCGTACTTCGCGCCTTCGCGGTTAAATCACCTGACGATACAACCGGAATTGATATCACCCCCCCCAAGGGGGGAAGTAAGAAGGAAGAATTCAGCCCCCCTAGCCCCGCCCAAGGGGGGGATGGGGGAAATTCAGGAAGGCTATTGATACAGTAAGGTTTTGGGCCATCTGTATAGGACGTTTAATTAAAAGGACTAAGGACTAATGACTGTAAGCTTCCAGAATTGCCTTAGCCGCTTGATGGCCAGAAAGTGTTGCTCCTTCCATGCTATCAATATAATCTTGTTGAGTGTAACTTCCTGCTAGAAAGAAATTGCCGATCGGCGTTTTTTGAGCAGGCCGATAAAGATCCATTCCCGGTGCTTCCCGATACAAAGATTGAGCCAGCTTCACTACACTATACCAAGTCATGTTTAATTCCCGCGCTGATGGGAATAAATCCTGAACTTGCTTGAGTACGTGTTGGGCGATCGCCTCATTGCTTTGTTTAATAAACGGATCTCCAGGAGTCAACACCAACTGTAACAGAGAACCTTCCCCTTCCTTATAATAATCCTTGGGACTTGTCAGCGCCAAATCAGCAAAACAAGAAAAATCTGCATCGGCGGAATATAGCAAATTATCAATTCCTACAGCATGACTTAATTGTTTGCGTTTGGCTTCATCGTCCAATTCCGTTACCCAACCGTCAAACCGCAATTGCACTGTCGCCACCGGCACAGCATCCAACTTGTAAATATTATCAAAGTCAGACCATTTCCGCCAAGCTGGGGGTAATATTTTCTGAATTCCCGGCACATCCAATGCAAAAACATAGGCATCGGCAGTAATAATTTCTTCAGTTTCCCCACTAGCTACAGCTAAGCCCGTGACGCGAGTTTCTGCACCTTCTTGAAACTGAATTTCTCGCACTCTGCGCCGCGTGTGAATTTTTGTCCCTTTGCTTTCCAAATATTCCACAATTGGTTTGTGCAAATATTCGCTAGGAGAACCAGCCAACATTCGCATCACCGAGGCTTCTGTTTTGGTGGCAAAGAATTGAAAAATTGTCAACATACACCGGGCTGAAATATTTTCAGTGTCGATAAAACCCAGGGCATAGGCGATCGGATTCCACATTCTTTTGAGGGAATTTTGGTTGCCACCGTGGCTGCGAAACCAGTCAGCAAAACTGATTTTATCCAAATCGCGGATAGTTTTCATCGCCCCATCAAAGTCGATCAAACCTCGGACGATGGGGCTAGTTCCCAGGGCGAGGGAATTTTGGATTTTGTCCTGTACCGATAGCTGAGATGTAGTGAAAAATGCCTTCAATCCGTGGAAAGGAGCACCTACCGGGAAACGAAAATCTAAACTACCAGTTTCGCCACCTCGATTGATAAAAGTGTGGACGTGTTCTTTCAGGAGCAAATCGTCAAAAGCTCCCACTTTTTTCATGAGAGCAAATAAGTTATAATAGCAGCCGAAGAAGACGTGTAAACCCATTTCAACGTGATTGCCATCTGGATCTACCCAACTGCCAACTTTGCCACCGACAAAGGGGCGGGATTCAAAAATTTCTACTTGGTGGCCTGCATCCACTAAATCGACTGCTGTTGTCATTCCAGCCAGTCCAGCACCTGCGATCGCAACCCGCATTTTCCCTATCCTTTACAGTATTTTTACAATTTGTAACAAATTTAAGAATATCAGAAATTTGAGGAAAGACAGTTAACTCTCAACAGTCAACCGTCAACAGTCCACTAACTTCAAAAGGTCGGCATCAATTGCAGTGGCCCAATGCCTAAATCTTTAGCAGACACCCAGCGCACTTCAAACAAAGCGATCATATCTTTAAGTTGAGGTTGGCCGCGAGAAGCACCCATCAACCCTTTAGCAATCACCAAACCACACCAACCTTGAGTTGATTGACACCGACGCTCCCATTTTTTGCGGGCTGCTTGATGCACCGGATCGTCTTCATTAAACTCTCCAAACAAATACAAATCGCCATTTTTAGCTTGCAGAATACCCAAATCATATTGCTCATCTTGAAAAGGATCTTCTCCCGGATTAAAGCAAATTGCCTTGACTCCTTCTGCTTCCTTCAAATCCTGAATCATGGTTTTTGCCTTCGGATGAGAAGTTTGAATCATCACCACGGGCAAACCATCTCCACTGGGATTAATATCAACTTCTGCACCTTGATAAAACTGGGCATTGCCACGCAAAAGATCTACCGTTGCCCAAGGTACGACACCGAGACTCAAAAATGAATTAGGCGGTACTAAATCGTCCCGCAGTGGAGGCATTTCAAATTCATCATCATCGTCATCATCATCTTCCAGCATCTGCCACAATTCGTCGGATACCTCCGGCATCGTGGAAACTTTCACCGATACCTGCTGAGTTTCGCCGTCAGCCAGGGGAACGGGGATGCGGTAGCGGCTGCTGAGGGTGGGAAATGTTTCTGCAGCAAGTTTACGCCGACTATTGCGGAAAAAGCGGTGAAATGCTTCGAGAGCAACTAACATTGTCAGGGCTTCTTCTTCATAAAGAATCGATCGCAAACCTTCTAAAGGATGGAGGTTGCCAAAATTCGGTTCAATTTCCGATGGAGGCAAATCGGCTAAATCAATTTCTTCCTCATCTTCATCAAGTTCCATGGCACTTTCAAAAGTGAGAAACAAACAATCTTGCCCTAAAAAAGCCTGTTCCAAATCTTCAAAAGAATCATCATTAACGACTCGCTCTCGAAACCGCTTCAACGATTCTAGGGAGCGATAGAGCAAAACTCCATAATCCATTCTGCCCTGACCCAATACAGACACGTAAAGGCTGGCGACATCCCATTGATTGACTTCAATAGATATAATCTGATGTTCTCTCAAAGTCTGCCACGGAGCATCGTGCCAAATTTGAGCAGCTTTTTCCATGAGAACATCAGCATACTCAGGAGGCAATTCAGGAGGTCTGTTGACGGCAACCTCTTCCATTCCCCGAAATATTTCGTCTATGAGGGGTAATTCCGGTACATAGTCGATCGCAATTCCTAAATCTTGAAGTACACCCCGCAGATAAAATTGAATTTCCCGGTTTTTGACTACGATTTTTTGGGGACGGACTGCGGGAGAGGGACTTTGGGGATGTTCCATCGCTCGCAGCAGTGCCCGGACGATCGCCTCTGGGCCAGCATCCGGGCCCACCATATCCATAGCCCTGACAACCCCTTCAGAGCCATCTACCCAGAGAATGCACTCGCCACCACCCTCTAGGAAGTCATCATCGTCTACGATCGCGTGTGAGTCAGCATTAGACAAGGGTCGGCGATCGCCCTCCCACACGCTGGGAATTTGAGGTAAGTTTTGTAGCCGACGAAGAGTAGAGCGATTCAGCGCTGCCATTAGAGTAAGCCCGTTGGGTGAAGCATGGTTGCGGTGCCCCACTAAGGGTCAACCGCTGCCTTTCAATCATAAACCCTAGGGGGAAAGGGGGGGACAACACCTGTACAATGGATGAATTAAGATGAAACTCTTAGGATCGAATAGTATCAGGAGTTCAGAAAATTATGACTCAAGCCATTTCCCAAAAGCGGGGCATTCAAATGACTGACTCCGCAGTCCGTCAAGTATTGAGCCTGAGAGAAAAACAAGGCAAAGACCTCTGCTTGCGCGTAGGAGTGCGCCAGGGTGGCTGTTCTGGTATGTCTTATGTGATGGATTTCGCAGACCCCAGCACCGTCCAATCCGACGATGAAGTGTTCGATTACGAAGGCTTTCAGGTAGTGTGCGATCGCAAAAGCATTCTCTATCTCTACGGCTTAGTCCTCGACTTCAGCGACGCCATGATCGGCGGCGGCTTTCAGTTTACCAACCCCAACGCTACCCAAACTTGTGGCTGCGGTAGTTCTTTTTCTACATAAACCTGAAAATTGGGCAAACAATCAATAATTGCCCAATGCCCTTTTCAATTCCAAATTCCAAATCTCAACTCCCATGACCCCTGAAGAATTGTTTAAAGATGGTTTCGATCGCTACCAAGCAGGAGAAGCCCCAAAAGACTTGATTCCCCTGTTCAAAGAAGTGTGCCTGAAAGCGCCTAAAAACGGCAATGCTTGGGCTAGTCTCGCATGGCTATACCTATTGGAAGATAAACCATCATCAGCCCAAAAAGCAGCGAAAACCGCCGTTAAATTGAACCCTCACGACCCCCAAGCCCGGATCAACCTAGCAGTCGCCATCCTCGACCTGAAAGAAAAAGGAGTGCGGCCTCATGTAGAAATAACTCAGCAACTCTTGATGGCATCCGACGAGTTGCTAGAAGAAGTTAAAAAGAATTTTGAAGATGGGTTAAGCAGAAAACCGGACTGGAAGAGTCTCACCCGCGTTCAGCAATGGCTTTTTGAGCCTTAACCAGGGAAACCAGTCGATTTTTGCGCGGGGATCGCAGAAATCGGCTTGGGGATTTATTACGATGTCGTAATAAATCAATAAATAACTTTATGGAAATCTCAGGAATGCAGTGCTAGTATTTGAAAACTTAGCTAATACGAACAGTGGGGCTGGACGCATTCCTCACTTTAAAATGCTGTAGAGGGAAACAATTGGAGTACCTTGAAGGAAGTTCTAGATATCCTTGACAGGACTCTGAAACCCAAACCAAATCGCTTGCGATTGGTGTGGGGGCGCCACACGATTCAGCAATCCGCCCAGCGGAATACAAGCTTAGTTAACAACACAGTACCAGGAGTTAGAAGACTATGAGCACTGAGAACCACGTTAATATCAAGCCAGCGACTCGCAATCACAAAGGTTTCTTTATTCAGCCAGCATCCTACAAGCTGATGAGTATCGATAAGTCTGGTTGGGCATTGATTTGCATAGACAAAGCAGTTTGTCATTATGTCGATCCTGATGACTTGCAACTACCGAATAAATCGGGAAATACTGAAGGTTAATCCAGCAGTTTTGAGAGACAATAAAATGCTTTACAGAAGTAGCTGCCCTCGATTGAGAGGCAGCATCTTTTTTTTGTTGACAGTAATTGGCAGAAAATATTGATGATATCAATTCCGGTTGTATCGGAATGATTTAACCGCGAAGGCGCGAAGGACGCGAAGGAAGAGAAGAGAGAGTTTAATAATTCCAATGAAGAGAGGATTTGATATGAAGTGGATTCTAGCCAACTTCGCCCCCAAGAGACGGCAGCTTTGGTCAAGAAGTTTTAAGATAGAGGGTGGCTTTAAATTTTGTGATGACCTATGCCTCGTACTTCCGTTTCTCAGGTGTACTCTTCTGGTAATTCCAAGGGTGCAAATCAGTCTACCAAGACGGCTGCTTCTGCTGTTAATGCTGGTAAAATTCCGCCCTTGTTGGGGGCGAGTTTGGCTGAGTTAACGGAGTGGGTGCAGCAACAGGGCCAACCTGCTTATCGCGGTTCGCAGTTGTACCAGTGGATTTATGAAAAAGGGGCTCGATCGCTTTCTGAGATTTCTGTATTCTCGAAACAGTGGCGCGAGACTGTGGCGAAAATTCCGATCGGGCGATCGACTATTCACTATCGATCGGTTGCACCAGACTCCACCGTCAAGTATCTTCTAAAATTAGCCGACGGTCAAATCATTGAAACCGTAGGGATTCCCACCGAAAAACGACTAACAGTGTGCGTGTCTGCACAAGTGGGATGCGCCATGGGCTGCGATTTTTGCGCTACAGGAAAGGGCGGTTTTAAGCGCAATTTAGAAAAACACGAAATCGTCGATCAAGTATTAACAGTTCAGCAAGATTTCGGGCGTAGAGTCAGCCACATCGTATTTATGGGGATGGGAGAACCATTGCTGAATGCAGACAACGTTGTAGCTGCTGTCAAATGTTTGAATCAAGATGTGGGAATTGGACAACGCAACATCACCATTTCCACCGTCGGAATTCGCAATCGCATCCGCCAATTAGCCGAACATCATTTACAAGTTACCCTCGCCGTTAGTCTCCACGCTTCCAATCAAAGATTGCGCGAAGAGTTAATTCCTAGCGCCCGTCCTTATCCTTTGGATGAATTAGTAGCAGAATGTCGCGAATATGTGCAATCTACGGGGCGCAGGTTGAGTTTTGAATATGTCCTGTTAGCAGGTGTAAATGATTTACCGGAGCACGCAGCGGAGTTAGCAACTCATTTGCGCGGTTTTCAGTGTCACGTCAATTTAATTCCTTACAATCCGATTCAGGAAGCAGAATATCAGCGCCCTACTCCCAATCGAGTTAATGGTTTTGTGGCTGCTTTGAAGGAGAAGAAAATTGCTGTTAGCGTGCGGTATTCTCGCGGGTTGGAGGCGGATGCAGCCTGCGGACAATTGCGGGCTTCTGAGGTTTAGGATTCAAGGGTTATGAGTGGTAAATTGTGAAAATAGATAAAAAGATTCATAATTAGGGCTTGCTGAATAATTGATCGCAAACTAAGAACAGGAGCGATCGATATATTAAAGCAGAGTTAAATATAAGTTGTTTCGGCATTGATTCCACCCAGTTATAATTGTAGATTATATTCAAGCCAACAACAGGTGTTCTTTTTCCAAATAGACATAAAAACACACAAAAAACCCGGCGCCACCAGGTAGCAAGGTTCATTACCAAAAAAGTAATTGCAATAACTGTACCAGATGTATTATCAAGTTTTGCCATCACTCGATTGAGACCGAATCTTCGTTTTCCTTGCCCAAACTTGCCCTCAATGGCATTTCTAATCCTCTCATCTTCCCACGCTTGCCTCTTTTTTAATTTACTCACATTTGCTGGCGGTCTTCCTAATGGCGGTCCACTCAGCCTAATGCCTTTTTCTTTACACCATGCTCGGTTTTCCCGATTTCGGTAAATGCGATCTGCATGAACTGACTCTGGATAATATCCTGTGAACCTATGATATGCTTCTACTTGGGCTTTTAAGTAAAGAGATTCGTTAAAGTTGTCCCAGCTCATCCGGTCTAAAAATACATATCCTTCAAAGCAGCTCGCTGATAGTTTGGCTCCAAACTCTACATTTTTCCCTGCTTTTCCTCTGACAATAGGACGAATGTGGGGTTGACTTAAACTTACTATTCTATCCTCAATGCTCTGTTTATTGTTATCAAATAACCACTGTTGTTGGCGAGTGACTTCTGTGAGGACTAGCAAGGTTTTATATTGCTGTTTGTTCAAACTTTCTAGGGTCGCACCTGAATCAATTAACTGTTCAATATGAGCTAGGTTTCTTTTGATATATTGAAGTTGTTTTTTAATTGCCTGTCTTTTTTTGTTGCGGGTAGGTCGTCTTTGTTTCGCGATTAATAAGTAATCTTTTCTGGCTAGATTACGGTAGGTTCTTGGTTTTTTAGTGGTTTTTTCTTTAATTTGTTTATACAGAATGTCTAGGATTTTTTCGGTATGAACTCTGGCTCTATTTAATAGTCCTAAGTCGGTCGGATAACTAATGTCTGCTGGGGCGCAGGTTGCATCTATGATTAGTTTCCCGCGATTAGAGGACTCATTTTTGGCGTCCGAATCCTTTTTTTTTTCGGGTTTGACAGGCGTGATTTCTCGCATTTTTTCTACCATGCGTTCATTCACTTTATTAATTAGGTTCGGACTGATTCGTTGCCGGAAGTGAACTAATAGTGACGGGTCAAATGGTAGTTCATTGCTGTAGCTTGATTGACCGATGAAGTATTGTAGGTAGGGGTTTTCCCGGATCTGTTCTACTGTTTCACGATCACTAACTCCCAACTTTTCTTTGATAATTAATGCCCCCAATGCCATCCGAAAGGATTTGGCTGGTGCCCCTTTTTCTCTGGGGAAGTTTTTAGCATATTCTGTTTCAAATTCTGACCACGGGATTAGTTCTGCCATTTTTACCCAACGGTTAAGGAGTGACAATTTTCCACATGAGGGGAGTTCAAAGTCGGAAGGTGAGGGAGTAGCAAGCTCAGCTTTTTTGTACACGATCGCAGGTGGTGATGCACGGGTTTTGACCTATTTTACCTGTTAATCTTGCACTTTTTTCTCGATCGCGCGATCGAAAACCCAGACCACGCAATATGCGAGCGATTATTCAGCAAACCCTAATTAAGCACTTGTAACTCATTTTAAATAAGGATTTATCTCAAATATCACGACAATCTTATAGCTAATTTAACAATCGGATATGGATCGCGACCGTATAGAATATGACTTAAAAAATGAGCCTAGCCTCAAGCTTTTAAGAACTGACAATGCACCTTTAATTATCAGTTTTTTGTATCGCCAGTTCAAGTCTTTAAATCGGATTACCGTTTCCCAATCAGAATTGGTAGAAAAACTTGAAAATTATTTGGAGAAGCTGTGCGAACATCAACCGGAACTATATCGTGGGAAAGCACAGACTTACCTGGACACTTGGTGCAACAGCGAGCATCAGTTCTTGAAAAGATATTATCAGACCAAGGATGACGATCCGGTTTTTGAACTTACACCGGGTACTAATCGGGCGATTGGTTGGCTGGAAGATTTGAAGAGGAGAGAGTTTATTGGCACTGAATCACAGTTTTTAGAGATATTTTCACTTCTCAAAGAAATTGTAACCAAAAGTACAGAAGATCCAGCAGCGCGTTTAGACGAATTAGAAAAACAAAAAGCAGCCATTCAGAAAGAAATCGACACAATCAAACAAACTGGTGAGGTTGAACGCTACAGCAAAGCTAAGCTCAAAGAGTGGTTTCTAAAAGCTAATGATGTGGCCCGCCGACTGCTTGATGATTTTGGAGAAGTCGAGCAAAATTTTAAAGCAATTACGGACAAAGTGAAAAAGGCACAGCTAAAAGAAGAGGGGGGAAAGGGGTTAGTTGTGGCACAGGTAATTGATGCAGATGAAGAAATTAGAAAATCCGATCAGGGGCGCAGCTTCTATGCCTTCCGAGATTTTATGACAGATCCTTCTAAACAGGAAGAATTGGAAAAAATGATTGATGGGGTATATGGCTTGCCAGAACTTCAAGATTTGGGTAAAAAAAATCCCATCCTCCGAAGAATTAAACGCAGTCTGATTCAAGCTAGCGACAAAATTATTAAATCTAATTATCGTCTGGCCGAACAGTTGCGAAAAATGCTGGAAGAACAGCATATCGCAGAGAACAAACGAGTAATTGAACTGATTAAAGAGATTAAAAAATTAGCACTTGCGGCGGTCGATCATCCTCCCAAAAATGAGGGATTTATTTGGATAGAAGGCGACCCGGAAGTGCAACTGGTGATGGAAAGACCTTTGGGTAAACCAACAGAAGAGCGGAGTTTTAAAAGCTACAATTTGAGCAGCGCAAGTGTTGAGCTACCGAGGGAACAAATTGATGCTTTGCGAAATTATTGTTATGTGGATGAGGAAGTATTGAAGCGGCAGATTTCAGCCACATTGGAGGGCAAAGATTGGGTAACGCTAGCTGAAGTAATTGAGAAGTATCCGGTGGAAAATGGTTTGTCTGAAGTAGTTGCTTATTTGGCGATCGCCTCTCAAGACACAAAACACGCGATCGATGACTCAGTGAGCGATCGCATTACGGCAAGTTCCTTTGACAAGCAGAACATCCTGCACCTGACACTCCCACAAGTTATTTTTACAAAGATAAACACAGCAAATTTATGATGACAAACGAGATTATTGTATCCGACTACGCACCAGCAATCATCAAATTACTACAAGGTATTTTGTATGAGGATGACGGTGATTGGGATTTGCTATTGAAAAACGAACAAAACGTCAGAGAATACTTCGGGAAAATTGGGCTG
This sequence comes from Microcoleus anatoxicus, assembly GCF_042465725.1. GTDB lineage: Bacteria > Cyanobacteriota > Cyanobacteriia > Cyanobacteriales > Microcoleaceae > Microcoleus > Microcoleus anatoxicus. The sequence goes on from NZ_CP120853.1 coordinate 114,255, forward strand.
AGACTTTATTTAGATGAAGCCGAAGGATATGCTTATTTACAGCAGCCAGATGGTGACGATGGCGACGAGGAAGCAAAGACACTGCCCCGGCTGGTTAAGAGAGTTGCCCTGAGTTACGAAGTTACGATACTATGTGTTTTATTGCGCGAGAAATTGCTAGAGTTTAATAACAGCACGTCTGATTCGACTCGCTGCATTGTGTCTAAACATCAAATTTACGATTTGATGCGTCAGTTTTTTCCAGAGAAAACTGACGATCAAAAGCTGTTGAAAAAATTTGACGAATCGATCAATCGAGTTGTCAAGTTGCACTTTTTAAAAGAGTTAAAAAATAAAGAAGGCGAATCCTATGAAATTCGCCGCATCCTCAAAGCTAAAATTCCCGCTGAAAAATTGACGGAGATCAAAAAAGGGTTAGAAGCTTATGACAGATCCAATGTTTGAATTTTTGAGTGACAATTCCAAAGCTGGATATCGCTTGCATCGGCTGGAAGTATTAAACTGGGGAACTTTTAAGCAGGGTACGATCAAACCCTGCGGTCAAACTTCCTTGCTCACCGGGGCCAATGGTTCGGGTAAATCGACTTTGGTTGACGCACTACTGACACTATTAGTGCCGAATGGAAAGCGGAATTATAACTTGGCTTCAGGCTCAGGAAAGCGAGAGCGAGATGAAAAGACGTATGTACTCGGAGCCTACAGCACAATTAAAGCTGAAGATGACCACAAATCTAAACCGCAGTACCTGCGTACCAAAGATGATTATTCAGTTTTACTCGCTTATTTCTATAACAAAGGATACGAACAGAAAGTCACCCTGGCTCAGGTTTTGTATGTAAAAGAGGGAGTTGAAAAGTTGTTTGTGGTTGCTGCTGGCGAACTGAGCATCGCCGAACACTTCAATAACTTTCAAAGTTTACCAGAGTTAAAAAAGCAGTTGGCATCTTTCCCGAAAGTAAAAATAGAACTATTTGACACATTTGTTGACTACAGCAAACGATTTCGTAAAACCTTTGGTGTGGAATCCGAAAAAGCTTTCGATTTATTCAATCAGACTGTCAGTATCAAAGAAATTGGCAAATTAAATGACTTTGTGCGCGGTCATATGCTGGAAAAAACTAATGTTGAGGACAAAATAAAAGATCTGACTGGTCATTATGAAGATTTAACGGTTTCCCATGAAAAAATGCAGAAAGCAAAGAAACAGGTAGAGATTTTAAGACCGCTAGTTGCTGATGCTGACAAGTACGAAAATGTCAAGCGTAATTTGGATGAATTAGAGCAAGTATTGCCAGTTGTTCCCGCCTATTTTGCTCTGCGTAAAATAGCTTTGTTGCAGAAAGGTATTGACGATAAACAACAGGAACGCAGTCAAGTCAGCCATAATTTATCAGAAATAAGCCGATTTTTAGATGACTTGCGAAAGCAAGAGCTAGAATTAATATTTGACATCAAAAATGATGAAACCGGACAGAAAATAAAAGAATTAGAAGAACAAATTAAGGTTTTAGAAAGTCATATAGCTAATCATCGACAAGCAGCCGAAAGATACGATAAAATTGCTGGAGGTATAGAATTTCCAGCTTACAGTGACCGGGATACATTTAATCGTTCTCTAATCCAAGCAAGGGAAACTCAATCAGGTGTTGATGTTGAACTAGAAGAATTAACAACCCAACGCGATGACCAAAAAAATTATGAGAAGCAAGTTAAAGATAGTTGCACTGAGTTAAATCAAGAACTGCTATCTTTAAGACAGCGAAAAAATCAGATTCCTACTGAAAACTTGCGAATCAGAGAAAAGATATTAACATCTTTGGGAATTGCTGAGGCAGAAATTCCTTTTGTGGGCGAACTCCTGAAGGTAAAGGATGGAGAACAAGAATGGGAAGGGGCGATCGAAAAACTGCTGCACAATTTTGGACTGCGACTCTTAGTTCCTGAAAAATACTACCATAAATTTACTCAATATGTCGATCGCACTAATCTGCGGGGCCGCGTGGTTTATGAAAAAGTTGACAATAAAAATTTAGATCGGGTCTCCAAAAACTTAGATAATAATTCCTTGTTTAACAAATTGGAGATTAAATCTGATACTGAATATACTGCTTGGCTGGCTAATGAATTATCAAAATATTATGGTGACTACATCTGTTGTCAAGAGTTAGATCGGTTTGAGCGGCAGAATTTTGCTATTACAAAAAATGGCTTGATTAAGCAGGGGAATAAACATGAAAAAGACGATCGCCATTCCAGCAATGACAACAAAAAAAGATATATTTTGGGGTGGGACAATTCTGATAAAATTAAGGATTGTGAAGCTGAATTGAATCAGCTTAAAGCAGAACTTAGTCGAGTAGAAAAAGCTATACAGGCTATTGACAAAAAACTCGAAGAGTGCAGAGTTAAAAAAAATCGGCTAGAACAGTTATTGGAATTTAATGATTTTTCTGCGATCGACTGGAAACCGCGCGCGATCGAGAAGCAAACTCTAGTAGAGGAAAAGGAAGAGTTAGAGGGGAATTGCGATCGTTTAGAGGAGTTGAAGAGAAAACTAGCTGCTGTCAGGGATGACATTCAGAAAAAAGAAGAAGCTAAAACTAAAGCCCACGGAGAAATTGCTATTCTCGATCGCGATATCGAGAATCACCAAAAACAGAGCGTTGAATGCGAAAAACGCTCAAGTTTATCGACATCCGAAGAGATTCAGACTTATACCCCTGATATTGAAGAGAGTTTCAGAAATCAAATTCCGAGCCTCGATAACATTTATAAGTTGGAAACTGATGTAAAGGAGTCTTACCAGACTCGAATAAGCGCCGCCAACAACAAGTTGAATTCTCTGCGAAACAGCATCGAAAAACAGATGAGTAGTTACAAGTGGGGCTATCCCGCAGAAACTGTCAATGTTGACGCATCAGTAGATTTTATCCCAGAGTTCAAGCTGATGCTAGAAAAAATAGAAGAAGATGATTTACCCACACAGGAACAAAGGTTTAAAAAACTGCTTGATGAGAAAATACATAGCGCTATTTCTAATTTTAAAGATACTTTAGAATACTGGGAAAGTGACATTAAAGATAATATTGACAATCTCAATCAATCCTTAAAAATGATTGAATATACACCATTGACTTATATACAAGTCCAATGGGAACCCAACGGAGAAAACGGAATTAAGGAATTTAAAAATCTCTTGAAGAAGGGGTTGTGCTATGCTGATGTAGGAGTTGAGCGAACTCCTGAAGCTGACGAAGCTAGCTTTGAAAAAATTAAAGACCTGATCGATCGCCTCAAGTCAGATGAGCGGTGGACAGCAAGAGTCACCGATGTGCGTAATTGGCTCAATTTCTCAGTCAGCGTCAAGAATAAAGCCGACGACACTGAGAAGGAATATCACTCGGACTCCTCTGGAAAATCCGGCGGGCAAAAGGCTAAATTAGCTTACACTATTCTAGCGTCAGCTATTGCCTACCAATTTGGATTAATACAGGATGAAATTAAATCTCAATCATTTCGTCTTGTGGTGATTGATGAAGCTTTTAGTAAGTTAGATGAAGCAAATGCAAGGTATGCAATGGATTTATTTAAACAATTAAATCTTCAGCTTCTGGTAGTTACGCCCAAAGACAAAATCCAAGTTGTTGAGAACTATGTAGGATCTGCTTACTATGTTGAAAACAGTATTGAAGAGAACGACTCCAAGGTTTATAATATGTCCCTAGACAAACAGCCTCTCGGACAAATTACTTCAAATTAACTGCGTCTGTTGATGATTACCCCCGAAGAAATCAGAAAAAAAGCCGATCGACTCTATATTCCCTTCCTGAAATCCTTGCTCCTGGGAGAACCTTTTTTCCCGCGAGATTTTCCCGCAGGCAACAAAATTCCCGATGACTACCTGAAGCTAAGAGATGCTGTACAGCAAATTCTGAAAGCCTCAAAAAAGGACGTTGGCTACGGGTATCAAGTTGAGCTAAACCAGCGGAAAACTCGCAAATTTGGTATCCAGTCTTTACCATCCCGAATTACATTTGAAACAGAGACAGATTATCTCAAATTCCTGAATAAGGAACCTGAAGTTGCTGATTTTAAGGAAGTTGTAGCAAGGATTATTAATGAAATTCCAGAGTTAAATATCTGGCTCAATCAAAATCCTCAAAAAGTAATCAATCACTTAGGCAAATGGGATAGTTTATTGCGTGTCTGCTTGTATTTCCAGAATAATCCGAAACCTCACTTTTATATTCGAGAACTACCGATAAGTGTTCACACTAAGTTCATCGAACAAAATAAAGGTATTCTGAATGAATTGCTGTCAGCTATCCTACCTGACGATGCTGTTAATCCAGAAGAAAATGATTTTGAAAAGCGATTTGGTTTGCGATATGCTGAGCGATCGGTAACTATCAGATCTTTGGATCAAAACCTACAGGTGAAGTATGGCATTAGCACCTCGGAGATGAGCATACTCATTTCTGATTTTGAACGTCGCAATCTTCAAGGATACCGCTTTATTATTACTGAAAATCTGATGAATTTTCGTACTTTACCTGATTTAAGTAACACCTTTGCGCTGTGTGGAAAGGGATTTAATATAGCTATTCTAAAAGATGTTGAGTGGCTAAATGATTGTCAAATAATTTACTGGGGTGATTTGGATGCCCAAGGTTTCCAGATTCTTTCGCAGTTAAGGTCTTATTTTTATGAAACAATTTCTGTGATGATGGATCGAGAAACTTTCGATACTTTTCAGGAATTTGCTGTGCCGGGAACAGTGTGCAAGGTTGCTAACTTATCTTACCTGACACCGGAGGAGCATGATTTATTTGTTGATTTGTCGAACCAAACAATTCGTTTAGAACAGGAAAAGATACCGCAGGATTTTGTAATTGGCAGGTTGAATAATTTGGCTGATACCTAGCAACGGAGGACACTCAAGTGTGCCCCTAGGTGTCAACTTAACTTCTAACCCAGTCACAGACTGCTGTTTAACTATTAAATCTAGATCCCCCCTATGGCGTGTTTTCTCTCCCCGGAGATCCCCCCCAACCCCCCTTAAAAAGGGGGGGGAAAGAGTCTTTAAGTCCCCCTTTTTAAGGGGGATTTAGGGGGATCTAAATCTTAAGGAGTAGTTTGAAAACACGCCCTAGCCCCCCTTAAGAAGGGGGGAACAAGAACTTGCTCAAAGTCCCCCTTCCCCCATCCCCCATCTCCCCTTGGGGGGGCTGGGGGGGGTGGGGATGCGAGGGGGATCTACACTAGGGTAAAAACGGGATTTCTCAAGGATTTTAGTCTTAAGTTGACACCCATGGGCAGTGCCGTTTCCCTACCCCAAATAATCGTAGGAATCCCAGCCATCGCCCACGCGCCTACCACTTTGTCAACTACCAATTAAACGGTCTAATTCCTGTTGCATTTGCATTGTAACTAAATCGAAACAAGCATCAACATAATCGCGATCGCCCGCAGCATCCGCACCATACCTCTCAAAGACGATGGGTTTGCACACGCGAGTCCGAATTTGTACGGGCAAAGGTAGATGGGGCAAAGGCCCAAAACTCAATCCCCAAGGCAATCCTAAATACACCGGAAACACCACCGGATCGATGCCAAATAACCACGGCATCCCCCATTCATGTAATTGCTTTACTTCCTGATAAAAATCTCCCAGTACCATCAAAGTATCGTGGGCACCGTGGGAGATAATTGGTACAATCGGAACTTCTTCTCGCAGGGCTAATTTAATAAATCCTTTGCGTCCAGCAAAGTAAATTTTATCGCGCAAATGATAGGGACGGAAAGTATCTTCTGCGCCGCCTGGATAGACGAGCACTGGAATATTTTTGCGCAAAGCTGCGATCGCCATTTTGGGATGGGCCTTGATCGCACCACACTGCACTGCCATGCTAGCAAGCTCAGGAGAAACTTTCCAAACCGTCGGGTGCATTAATCCATAGGCTAACCTTTCGGTGCCGTACCTGTGGAACCATTCGTATAGGAACATAAACATATCTGGTGCCACAATTCCGCCGTTGTGAGAACCCACAACCAGCATTTTTCCGCTCGCTGGGACGTATTGCCAGCCGTCGCTTTCTACGCGAAAATAGTAGCGGTATAGCCACTCCCAGATCGGCAACATCAGTTTAATGAATTCGGGATTGCGATCGTCTAAAGATAAACCGTCAAAGCGAGATGCTGTGCTGTGGCTTCTGGGAGTGGATGCAGAATATTTCATTGCTTGATGTTTCAGGGCGATCGGCGGTAACAAAGTGTATTTTTATTATGGCAAATTATTAAAATTTTACCTATAGTTATTTATAATAGCACCAGGGCTAGAAATCTCATAATGTTTATACTTACATCATCGTAGATATACATTTTCATATTTCCGCAAAAACCACCAAAAATCAAACACCACAATCGCTAATTTTATAAAAAAATTAATTCATAATTATGGGACATACTGAAGCAGATTTAAAATAAATAAATTCAAAATATACCCATTAAAATTAAATTATTAACGCGCCATAAAAATTAAAAGGTAGAGACAGATTTGTTAACTGTCCCTACCCAAGCACATACAGTTAGGATACATTTCATACTAAATTTAGAGAAAAGAATTTAATGTCACAAAAATCACAAAAATAACTATGAACAGCACAGCATCTCCCATGACCGATCGCGATCGCGCTAACCTCAGCCGCCCGATCGATTATACTTCCATGCGATCGGTACCCGAAGTTTGGGCGATCGTCCAACAGAAAGTCAGTCAAACCGTCGCCCTCCACGACCCCCACCATTGCCGTGTCTGACCTGGCTGTAAAGTTTTCTGGTTGAGCTGGTGGTTCCCACTTACAGATAGACTCTAGCTCGATCGGGCAAGTTTTGGGAGCGATCGGATTTCCGCCAAGGTTGAACTCAGTGATTCGGATAGCTAAGCAACACAATAAAATAACAGATACTCGCACCGACTTCCTGCACAAATTGTCAACCAATCTACGGCGGGTAGTATATCAAATCTCTGAAATTAAAAAGTACCTTAAATCATGCTTCTTACGATCGACCTTCCCGACAATCTGCCCGTGACTGAAGCCGATGTGAGGATAGAATTGGCGATCGTACTTTATCAGCAGCACAACCTCAGTCTAGATAAAGCCGCTCAACTTGCTGTAATGTCTGTGGACGACTTCTACCAACTATTAATCGATCGCCATATCGTCACCCCGCCCGCAGATATCGATGACGAACCCGCCGAACTCGTCCTAGCCAGCCTCCGCACTTCCCTCCAGCAAATTAAAGAAGGCAAAGTGCATCCTATTTCCGAACTGTGGGATGGGACTGATGACTGACGAGATACCCCAAATCCAGATTCTCTTTTCCGATGAGTTCAAAACACCTATGCGTAAGTCCTGTTTGTGCTAGATTTGAGTTTTTCCTAAGAGGTAAGTATGTCAGCAACTGCGATCGACATCGGCACGCTGGTTGTCAGTACGCCTGAAACCTGTGGAGGGCGTCCCCGCATTGCGGGAACTAGAATTTCTATCGCTCAAATTGCCGTTTGGCATCAACAAGGGATGAGCCCAGAAGCAATACTTGAAGAAATTTCCTATTTAAATTTAGCACAAATTTATGCAGCGCTATCTTACTATCACGCTAACCGCAAGGAAATTGAGGCTGATTTAGCTGCCGAATTAGCTGAGTACGAGCGATTGGAAGCCGATCGCAGGGCTGGGAGAATTTAATGAGCCAGATTCGTTAAAGTTTTATGGTTTAGGTAGTGGTTCCCAATTGCAGATAGACTCTGGTTTGAGAGGGCAAGTTTTGGGAGCGATCGGATTTCCGCTGAGGTAGATATACTTAAGGAGAGTTAAAGATGCTAGTGGTTGGATGTTTCTAATTTGGTTGTTGTCAAGTTCTAATTCACTCAAGCCAGTCAAGGATGTTAGCGGTTGGATATTTTCAATCTTATTGTTATTGATGGCGAGCCTACCCAGGTTAGTCAAAGATTTTAGCGGTTGGATGTCGCTGATAAGATTATTTCCAAGGTGGAGCTCAGTCAAGTTAGTCAAAGATGCTAGTGGCTTGATGTCGCTAATTTGATTTTTGTAAAGGAAGAGCCTAGTCAAGTTAGTCAAAGAGGCTAGCGGTTTGATATCGCTTATCAGATTGTTTGCGAGGTATAGTTCATTTAGGTTAGTCAAAGATTGCAAAGCTTTAATGTCGCTTATTTTATTGTTGAGAAGTAAGAGAGAAGTCAATTTATTTAAAGGTTGCAAGGCTTTAATATCCCGGATTTGATTGTCTTCGAGATGAAGTTCCGTCAGGTCAGTCAAAAATTGCAAGGCTTTAATCTCGCGGACTTGATTGTTTTCGAGGTGGAGTTGAGTCAGGCAAGTCAAAAATTGAAAGGCTTTAATCTCGCGAATTTGATTGTTTGCGAGATCGAGTTCAGTCAAGTTAGTTAAATATTGTAAGGCTTTAATGTCGCCAACTTTATTGTTGTTGAGTCCGAGCAATTTCAGATTAGTCAAAGATTGCAAGGGTTTAATGTCGCTAATTTGATTACCATCAAGGCGGAGTTCAGTCAGATTAGTCAAAGATTGTAACGATTGAATGTTACTGATTTGATTGGCATCAAGATGGAGTTCAGTTATTTTAGTCAAAGATTGCAAGGCTTTTGTGTCCCTGATTTTATTGTTCCAGAGGTTTAGTTTAGTGAGTTTAGTCAAAAATTGCAATGCTTGAATGTCGCTGACTTTATTATCCTGGAGATTGAGTTCAGTGAGTTTAGTCAAAAATTGCAAAGCTTGAATATCGTTGATTTTATTATCTTGGAGTTCGAGTTTAGTCAGTTGAGTCAAAGATTCTAGGGGTTGGATGTAGCTTACTTTATTGTCTAAGAGACCGAGCTCAGTCAGTTGGGTCAAAGATGCTAGTGGTCGGATGTCGCTGATGTAATTGCCGCTAAGGTCGAGTTTAGTCAGGTTAGTCAAAGATGCTAGAGGTTTGATGTCGGTGATGTAACTGCTAGAGAGGTTAAGTTCCGTGAGGCTTGAAAGCTTTCGATCTGCCGCGTCGCAATCATTAGTTCCTGCGTGAAATAACAACGCATCAATAGTATATTTAGTGTAAGGACTCAAATCTTGTATGCGACACCACTCAACAAATGTTTGTGCCCCGTGTTCCCATTGCGGATCGACTGCTGCTAATACCGAAAATTCATTGCCACATGATATTAAGCAGATCGCGCTCCAAATAACTACTATTAATCTTGAGAAATTCATGTTTTTTTACAACTATAAGCGTCACATCCTTTACCTGAAATTAAGGGTACTATAAATAATGCAAATTCCGATCGCTCGCGTTTGAAAAAGTAACAAAATTCAAAAATACTCTATCTGGACTTGCGCCTATATCAAAGAAACCGGGTTTTTAACAAAATTCAAGGCGAAGATGCAAGATTTTTGGAAAAAACCCGGTTTCTGCCTCAGCCCGATCGATGACAAGATAACAAATAACAAAGCATAGATTCTCAAAGGTACTGACAGGACGCAAACTGTCTGAGTTCGATCGCGCCACTGAGGAGATAAATTAAGAATAGATTCAGAAACAACACTTTAATCTCAAACAAAGCGCCAAAATACCCTATGAACAGCACAGCATCTTACACATCATCTCAAATGACCGATCGCGATCGCGCTAACCTCAGCCGCCTGATCGATTACACCTCCATCCAATCAGTACCAGAAATTTGGGCGATCGCCCAACAGAAATTCGGTCAAATAGTCGCCCTCCACGACCCCCACAGCAAGCCCGAAATCAAGCTTACCTACACCGACCTGTACCGACAAATGCAGCAATTCGCCGCCGGCCTCCAAGCCCTCGGCATCGAACCAAACCCCTCAGAAGCAATCCCTCCCCGCGTCGCCCTCTTCGCCGACAACAGCCCCCGCTGGCTGATAGCCGACCAAGGCATCATGATGGCCGGGGCCGCCAACGCCGTCCGAGGCGCCACCGCCGACCCCGAAGAACTCCTCTACATCATCCAAGACAGCGGTAGCACCGCCTTAGTAGTCGAAAACCGCGCATTACTCAAAAAACTGCAACACCGCCTCCCCGATTTGCCAATTCAACTCATCATCCTCCTCTCCGACGAAGAACCAGAAACCAGCCCCACCCTCAACACCGTCAAATTTTCCCAAGTCATGGCCACAGGGGCCAACCGCCCCCTCAAACCCACCAACCACAAACCTCAAACCCTCGCCACCCTCCTCTACACCAGCGGCACTACAGGTAAACCCAAAGGTGTGATGCTGACCCACGGCAACCTGCTACACCAAATCACCACCTTCGGCACAATTCTCCAGCCAGAAGGCGGCGAAGGTGTTCTCAGTATTCTCCCCAGTTGGCACGCCTACGAACGCACTGTCGAATACTTCATGCTTTCCCAAGGATGCACGCAGATTTACACCAATATTCGCTACTTCAAACAAGATTTCAAAACTTACAAACCCCAGTACATGATCAGCGTTCCACGCATCTGGGAATCGATTTATGAGGCAGTACAAAAGCAATTTCGGGAACAGCCACCTAACAAACAAAAATTAGTTAACTTCCTGCTATCGGCCAGCCAAAAATATATAGAATCTCGTCGCATTTACCAAGGATTAACTCTCAATTTAAAACCTGCTTCTGCTACCGAAAAACTCATCGCCCGCATCAAAAGCATTCTATTATTACCCATTCACGCCCTCGCCGAAAAACTGGTTTACCAAAAAGTTCGGGAAGCTACGGGAGGACGTTTTAAATGGGCAATTAGTGGTGGTGGTTCTTTGGCCGCCCACTTGGACAATTTCTTTGAAATAGCGAATATCGGTTTGTTGGTGGGATACGGCTTAACCGAAACTTCACCAGTGTTAACGGTTCGTCGTCCTTGGCATAATCTCAAAGGTTCGGCGGGACAGCCGATCGCCCATACGGAAGTTAAAATAGTAGACCCGGAAACTCGGCAACAACTGGCTGTAGGTAAGCGCGGTTTAGTATTGGCGCGGGGGCCACAAATCATGGCAGGTTATTATCTTAATCCCCAAGCGACGGCAAAGGCGATCGACCCCGAAGGCTGGTTTGATACCGGCGACTTGGGCTGGCTGACACCGGGCAACGATTTAATTTTAACCGGGCGCGCCAAAGATACGATCGTCCTCACCAATGGCGAAAATATCGAACCTCAGCCCATCGAAGATGCCTGTCTCCGCAGCCTCTACATCGACCAAATTATGCTAGTGGGTCAAGACCAGAAATCTGTGGGAGCATTAATTGTCCCCAATGCAGAAGCCGTGGAGAAATGGGCCGCAACTCAGAATCCTCCAATACACGAAATTGACTGGAATAGCAAGACAATTCAAGACTTATTTCGCCAAGAATTGAACCGCGAGGTGCAAAATCGCCCCGGATACCGCGCCGACGATCGCATTGGCCCGTTCCGGTTGATTTTGGAGCCATTCTCGATGGAAAATGGAATGCTGACTCAAACCCTGAAAATTAAGCGCCCGGTTGTGACGCAACACTACCGCGATATGATTGACGGGATGTTTTGAAAATATTCTCAGGGCATCGGGAATCGGGACAAGCGACAGGAGATTGAAGACGGGGACAGACTGATATCAATTTTTTGTGAAGTTGCACATATTCTGATCCCCCTCGCATCCCCCTTAATAAGGGGGACTTTGAACGCGATCTTGTCCCCCCTTATTAAGGGGGGTTAGGGGGGATCACATTCTATGCAGCCTCACAAAAAATTGGTAGGACAGCTAATAGCTTTTGAATAATTAGCAACTAGCAGTTAGTCGCATTCAATTCCCAATTTCCAATTCCCAATTCCCAATTCCCAATTCCCAATTCCCAATTCTCAATTCTCAATTGACAAACAACAACTTTATGGAACTGTCCACCCCACAATTACTCTTGAAGCGATCGATTAACGTTAAAGTCGTCGTTACTCCCCGCTGGAAAGAAGAAGCTCAACAGCAACTCCAAGCCCAAATTAATCAAATCGACTCTCAGCTACAACAGCTAGAAATGCAAGGACAACGGATGATTTCTGAAATCCAAAAGCAAAGCCTGCACCCCCCTGGTCCTCAAGTAATGCAGCAAATAGAAAACATTCAAACCCAGGTTAATCAACGGAAAAGTGAACTGCTAGAACAGAAAAACCAAAGTCTGCAACAACTCCAGCAAGTGCAGGTACTAGACCTAGAACAAGAAGTGAGTCAAGGTCAAATTGACGGTACATTCACTGTCGGCTTAGGAGAAAACTTGATTCAAAAAATGCAAGTAGAAGTTCTCCTCCGTGATGGAATTGTCCAAGAAATTCGAGGTGATATTTAGAAATTAGAAATTGGTAATTGGTGATTGGTAATTGGCAGATTTGGAGTCATTAGTCACAGATCTTCGGACTAGAGACTGGCATAATAATAATTATTGCCGATCGCCGATCGCCAATTATCAATTGCCAAACCAACTGTTGTGCATTGAACTTGTATCTTTGGGGCGGGTTCTCCTGGATTGGTCTCAAATTAATGTCAAAGGTAGTACCAGCCTACTGTCTGAGCCTACAGTCTTTCCGATCCCCCCTAGCCAACGGCGGGCACTCACAGGCACCGCCCCTACATTCGGGAGGGACAAGATTCTTCTCAAAATCCCCCTTCCCCCATCCCCCCTTGGGGGGGGCAGGGGGGAAGGGGGGGCTAGGGGGGGGTGGGGATGCGAGGGGGATCGGAATATATGTAACTTCACATTAAATTGGTATTACCAATTCCCGATTAGCAAGTGACGCTCCCACACCAACCCTTTGGGTATGGTTTGGGCATCTGAGTCCCGCCTGTGGATATCAAGATCTTCCTTCCTGCGGACTCCAATTGTTTCCCTCTACGGCGTTTTATAGTGAGGAACGCGACCTGCCCCACTTGTCACATGAAAGGTTTTTACTTAGACCCAGATTGTGATTCTTTGATCCAAGATACGAGTATTTTACCAGAATTATGACTCAGAGTGCGAGTTGCCTCGCCACCCAAAGAATGCTGGTTGGCAAGGCCCAACATCGCATTCTGGGTCGCTCCGATGAGGAGCGCAGCTCTCATCCCACAGCAAATCAAAGATTATGCTGTGGGGATTCCCACCTGTCTAGTTAAAAAGGACTTTTTACAGATGATTCGCGAAGTTTTCATGCCCGCCCTAAGTTCTA